>JADLBA010000246.1 GCA_020848015.1 Crocinitomicaceae bacterium
GACCTGCGCCACAGCAAAAGCGATGGCTTCTCTTTCAATGATGGGGCGAAGCCCAAAACGAAGCTTTTCGGAAAGCTTCTTGGAGTCATTAAGCAGTTTATTTCTGAATTTTTTGGGGAGAATCACCGCAGCTGCAAATACTGGGCCCGAAAGACAACCCCGGCCCGCTTCGTCACAGCCGGCTTCGATGAGAGTTTTATTGAAATAGGGTTTAAGCATTTTTCGTAGACGTCATTGAGAGGAATCCCGGTTCGGGATGACGAAGCAATCTCACGATATGAGATTGCTTCGTCCCGATCGGAGCAATCGGGACTCGCAATGACGTTTTCATTATATGGTTTTCTCTATACTGCCCCACAATTTTTCAGCCGTTTTATCCCAGGAAAAATTCTCACGCTGCTTACGGCCGTTCTCTATCAGTTTGTTGCGTAACGCTTCATCATTATATATCTTCAGCATGGCATCTTTAATAGAATCAATGGAGAAAGGGTCCACCAGCAGGCCGGCTTCTCCGGCCACTTCGGGCATGGAGGTTACGTTGGAAGTGATCACAGGCACATCACAATACATGGCTTCCAGGATAGGAATTCCGAAGCCTTCGAAGTATGGCACAAAGACCAGGGCCAGTGCCGATGCCATTACTGAACTAAGTTCTTCCGTTCCCAGCCTGCCGGTAAAGATCACTTCAGCCTTGAACTGCATTTTCTCATAAACGACTCCTATGTCGCTGGTCATAAAGAGCTTTTCTCCTACAATAACGAGTTTTACATTTGAGGATGAAGTTTTTTTGAACTCATCGAATGCCTGCAACAACCTCGCTACATTTTTTCGTGGGGAAAGTGCTCCCACAAAAAGAAAATATTCAGCCCCAACCTGTCCTAAAGGGTATCCGGCATTTCCCCCCTTTAGGGTCGGGGCAAGCGGTTTAAATAATTCATTGGCTCCGTCATATACCACATCGATCTTATCGGGATTCACTTTATAATAGGAAGAGATGTCCTGCCTGGAGTATTCGGAAACGGTAGCTATACGGTTTGCCTTTTTAACATATTTGGAAAAATACCTTTTGAAGAATTTGCTGGCGAGGAAGGGGATCTCCTGCGGGTAGTGCTCAAAATACAGATCATGAATGACCGGAAGGAACTTACACTGCTTGGGCCCGGCCGGAGAAGAATACGCCAAAGGGAGGAATCCGTCCGGGGAGAGAAAAAGATCGGGGTCGTGTTTGTGCAGCACTTTGGGAAGAGCCTGCTCCAGCCACCAGTACCAGAGAAAAGGATGACGTGCCTGGGGGCCTACAACAATGGGGGTAATATTATCCGAAAAAATAAATTCTTCAGAAAAGGGCCGGTCAAACAAAAAAAGGAACTGATGTTCGGGATGGTTCTTAGTAATTCGCTTCAGGGATTCGTACGCAAACCAGCCCATGCCTTCGAGGCGGTCTTTGAGTAAGAGGCGGGTGTTAACTGCGATCAGCATAAAAGAGAACCCCAACCCCTAAAGGGGGGCTTGAGAGGACAAGTTGACAAATGTATATAAGAAAAGAGAACCGGCTTCTTCCCCCTTTAGGGATGGGGTAACCACCCCTTCTCCAAAATATCTCTTGTATGATAGCTGATGATGATATCCGCACCGGCTCTGGAAAAAGCATGCATATTTTCCATCACGATCTTCTGTTCATCGATCCAGCCGTTCTTTGCCGCTGCTTTCACCATGGAATATTCTCCCGAAACATTGTAGCAGGCTACCGGCAACAAGGTGTTTGCGCGCAGGTTAGAGATCACATCCATATAAGCCATGGCCGGCTTTACCATTAATATGTCTGCTCCTTCCTGTTCATCGATCAATCCTTCTTTCAGTGCTTCCCGTCCGTTTCTAAAATCCATCTGGTAGGATTTGCGGTCGCCCTTTTGGGGAGCCGAATCGGCTGCTTCGCGGAACGGACCATAAAACGCAGAAGCGAATTTTATGGCGTACGACATGATAGCCGTATTCTCAAAACCTTTTTCATCCAGCAATTTGCGCATGGCAGCAATACGTCCGTCCATCATGTCAGAAGGGGCAACCATGTCCGCTCCGGCCATAGCGTGAGCATGTGCCATTTTCGCCAGCACTTCTACGGAAGAATCGTTATGCACATAATCATCGTTCAGGATGCCGCAGTGTCCGTGCGTAGTGTAGGCGCACACGCAGACATCGGTGATCACATATAGGTCATCGCCAAAGTTCTTTTTCAGCTCTTTCACCGCCTTTACAACTACTGAATTATTGCTGAAAGAAGAACTTGCATCTTTGGTCTTCTCCTCCCCTACTCCGAACAGCAGTAATTTGTTCACACCCAGCTTCAGGCCTTTCTCCACATCCTTCAGCAGTTCATCCACCGAAAAATGATGGATGCCCGGCATGGCGTCAATGGCATGTTTTTCTTTTTTACCGGGGACGATGAAATAAGGATAGATGAACATATCCTTGCTCAGTCTGGTTTCGGCCACTATCTCGCGGATGATGGGATTTTTGCGGAGTCTGCGGGGACGTTGAATCATATCATTGTCAATTAAATGGACCTTATTGCCTGAATTAAACCCAGATCATCAAATGAAGCGGGTTTATTATGTACCACAATATTTTTCTTTGTCAACGCAGCACTTGTTGCATCGCCCATGGCGATAATTTTTTGAGATGAAGTAATGTTGTTTTTTTCCAAGAAGGCGCCAACATTACTTGGACTTGTAAATACAAGGAAATTCGCCTTTACAGCTGCGGGATTCGGTGCTTGCTTTGCTTTAACAGTCTCATAAACTATCACATCCAAAATATTTTCCTTTCCAGGAAACTGTAGTTGAATCGTTCGCATACTTTCTTTAGCCTGGGGAAATAAAACTGTGCCATTACCAACCAAGGCAGAAAATTTCTTTCCTGTCATCTTGGAATCGGCCGAGTTACCAATAAAGGAAGCCCTTTCTCCAAACTGCTTTAATTCTTCAGCGGTAGACTTTCCAATAGCACCGAACTTAGAACCCGAAACATCCGGACCCTGTTCAAAGAAATACTTTACAGCATTCCTGCTCGAAAAAAACACCCAATCTGTTTTCACAAACCGTGTCATAGGCACATTCTTCACATCGATCAACGAGTGGGCATACACCTTGAATCCATTTGCTTCAAGAGTTCGTTTTAAAAAAACATTTTTGCGTTCATCGTGGGTAATGAAAACAGTTCCCGGAACCAATTGTTCAATTTTTTGAACTATTTTTTCCGAAAAACCTGCGGATTTTCTGGCTTCAAAATAAAAATGTCGGGGAAACGTATTTGCATTATCTGCTTTTGCCACACGAACTTTAAAGATCAGATCTCCATTTTGATTTTCTTCGCGGGTACAAAATGCACCTAGCGGCAGCTGACATCCCCCATCAAATAAATTAAGGACCTTTCTTTCAACCGCTATTGCTTCTGCTACATCCTTTGAATTGAGGGGCTGTAGTTTTTTAAAAAGTTCCGTATCGGCTTCGCGGATCTGAAGCGCCAAAACCCCCTGTGCAGGAGCGGGAATAAATTCGTTGGGATCAAGTTTCTCACAATGGAATTCAGATAGATCGATTTTGAGGCGAGATACTCCAGCGTAAGCGATCAGGATCGCATCGTACTTCTTGTCACGCAGTTTTTGAATGCGGGTGGGCACGTTCCCACGCAGGTCCTGCAGTTTAACATCGGGCCTCCAGGCCAGCAGCTGGGATTTTCTCCGGGCAGAAGAGGTGCCTACGAGCGCATTCTGTTTCAGGGAAAATTTCTGGTTCTCATCCACCGCACTTTTGTGTACCAGCAGAAGTTCGCTGGGATCTTCGCGTTCGGAAACTGCAGCGATCATCAGTCCTTTGGGCGAGTCGGTAGGCAGATCTTTGTGCGAATGCACTGCGAGGTCTATCTCTCCATTGAGCAGGGCCTCTTCAATTTCTTTTGTAAAAAAACCTTTCCCTTCCAGCTTATCAAAGCTCAGGTCCTGAATTTTATCGCCTTGTGTTTTTATAATTTTAATCTCTGCTTCTATCTTTAATTTTCGAAGTTCATCCAAAACAAAATTAGCCTGCCATAAAGCCAGGTCGCTGCCGCGTGAGCCGATGATGATCTTCTTTGCCATGAAGCAGGGTGGATTATTTTGCGGAAGTCTCTTCGATGAGAATTTCCTTTGCCATTTTCATGGGCACGCTGATGTATTTCTTCTCGAGGTAGGCGATGACCTTATCCAGCGTTTCCTTGGAACCTGCATCCAGTTTCTCGATGTCCTTCGCAAACACCTCGTTTACCGCTGTTTCACGAATCTCTTTCACTTTCTTGGGCACATCGCTCATGGCGAGTTCCACCTTTCTCTCTTTAAGTTCTTTTCTGAACTCCTCGATATTTCCTTCGATGATCTTCACACAGGCCGAAAGCTCCTTTTCGCGCTCCAACAGGTTCTTCCTGGCGATCTCCTGCAGATTGTTCACCGCAATGAGGTTCACATCGTAGCTTTTCAGGATCTCTTCGTCCAGGTCATTGGGAACTGCCAGGTCGATCACTACTTTTTTGTTTTTATCATTACCCACCAGCGCAGAATAGATATCTTTTGTAATGATCGCTTCGCTGGAGCCTGTGCAGGTAACGATCACATCGAAACCATTCTTATAATTTTTGAGTTCCGAAAGCGGAAATGCTTTTCCGGAGATCTCCTTCGCCAACTTTTCCGCGTTAGCAAGCGTTCTGTTGAACACCACAAAATCCGTAAACCCGTGTTTTTTCAGGTACTTGGCCATGGTGGAATTGGTAACGCCCGAGCCTACGATCAGGATCTTTGAATCCAGTTTTACGTTCAGGTCACGAAGCTTGCGGTATGCCAGCGAAACGACTGAAACAGGATTTCTTGAAATATTGGTATGGGTATACACCTTTTTCGCGCACTCGATCGTTTTTTGCACTACCAAACGAAGAAGGTCGCCCGTAAGATCAAGTTTATGGCAAAGTTCATAGGCGTTGCGCACCTGGGTAATGATCTCCCGCTCTCCTACCACCAGCGAATCGAGCGATGAGGCCACTTCGAAAAGATGTTTAAGCGCTTCTTCTCCTTCAAAAAC
>JADLBA010000247.1 GCA_020848015.1 Crocinitomicaceae bacterium
AATCAGCAATTTATCGGGTGTGTTTACCCAATCGCTGAGCAGTAATTTTTCTTTTTTTTCGAGGGCTCTTCTGTAGGGTCTTTTACCGGTCTTGGGTATTCGTTTTCGTTGGGATGCTTCGTCCTTTCGGAAAACAACGGCAAAAAACCCCTCTCCTGCCACCCTATGAGGAAGAAACTGAAAGCCACAGAATGAGGGTTGTCCAATTTGCCGGATATTCCAGCCAGAAGGAACCGAAAGCGTTACCGGCAGCATTCCTTGAGTTAGCATCCATTCAGCATTTTTCTCGTTTTCATCAGGGGCGAATGTACAGGTAGAGTAAATGAGATAACCGCCGGGTTTTATTGACTCTATGAGGTCTGATAATATTTCTTTTTGTCGCAGGCTGCAGACCCTTATCGTCTCTGGCGACCATTCAGAGCGGGCATTGATATCTTTCCGGAACATTCCCTCGCCACTACAGGGAGCATCTACCAGTACGAGATCGAAAAATGAAGGTACTTTCCGGAAAATTTCTGAATGACTTTGTGTAATGATGAAATTCGAGACACCCCATTTAATAAGGTTTTCTCTCAGTATTGAGTTCCTTACCTTATGAATTTCATTGGAGACAATCCTGCCTTCTGTTCCAATAAAATCAGAAATTACTAACGATTTTCCTCCTGGTGCCGCACAAAAGTCAAGGCAGGTGATATTTTTGTTACTACCGAACAATTGTTCGGTCAGGTAACCAATAAACATGGAGCTGCTTTCCTGCGGATAGTAAGCACCTGCATGAAACGAGGGGTCAAGTGTAAATACCGGACGTTCTTTAATTATTAAACCATTTTCAAACCAGGGTATTTTTTCGCCTGCCCAAATGAGTGAAGATGATTTGTACGGATGAATGTGAATACTTGTGCAGGGAGGGTTATCGAGAGAGGTGATGAACTCTTCTGCCTCGTCAGAAAATTGAGTTCTTATGCGGGAAATAAATTCGAAAGGAAGGGGTGTATCGTTCATAGCTGCTCAGGGCTCTTTTTCTTCCTTTTCCTCTTTTTCCTGCAACCAGCGAGGAAGTTTTTTTGTGTTATTCTTCTCTCCTGCTGCCGGGCGTTTTTCCTCTATCGTTTTTTTTTCTGGCGAAGTTGTATTCTCCGTTGGTTTTTGATCAAATTCTTCCCACTGTATGGTAGTTGTACTTCCACGAGGTTCTTCCTTTTCCACATACTTTCCAATGGTATTATCTCCTTTAAACAGGCCGAGTTCTTGTTTCAGTAGTGATTTTACATTTTGTTTTTCGACTTCCATTTCTTGTTGTCGCTGTTCTTTTCCCATTGTTTTATCCACACCAAACTCTGGATGCTCCGTTGTTCCTTTCATGTACAGGAACATCTTTTTTCCCAGCCCATCGTCAGATTCATTCCAATCATTTTTCTTTTGGATAAGAATATCCCTAAGAGAAAATCCAAGGGTGTAATCAATAGCATTATCGAATGTGTGTTTTCCGCGTATCACGATGTCCATAGCTGTTGACCGGATGTTCATCTGTGGGATAGTAATCGTTCTGTTGCTGATTTCGATCGTGTTTTCGAGTGTGGAAAACCGAATGTCTTTTAATTTATCTGCAAATTTCTCTTCGTTGACGAAAGGAGCTACAAACTTGTTTTTTCGAATGTATCCGGCAATATCCTGTAGTGCTTCAAGACCTGTAAGTTGCCCGCTTTCAATAGAAATGTCCACCAGGCTTTTTAGCTTTTCCGTTTGTATTTTGAATGCTTTAGTCAGTGGAGCTTCGACCGTTGCATTGGCAGTTGCCTTGCCTTTCAGGTGTTTGTCGGTTATGAACGACTGACCGAAATTATCGAACTCATAGAAGAGTTTCTGAATATTAATGCCTGCGAGCGATGCAGAACAGGCGAGGAGAAATGATTCTTCAGAAGTGGGCACAATTACTATTTGCGCAAGAAAATTACCATCGGCGGTATTGAATGAAACCGGGTCTATGCGGAGCTTCTCATTCTCGTAGAATAAGATGCCGGAGACATTCTGCGCTTCAAATTTTTTGAAACGACATTTTTCGATCGTCGTGCTTACGCGGAGTTCCATGCGCCCGGGCAATGAAAATTCATAACTGCTGTTTATTTCCCCGGTAGTTGTTTCTATCAGATTGGTAATATCCAGCGAGCGTGAATGAAGATTTGCTTCTGCACGAAGATGCTCGTCTTTGCTCAACAGAAAGGGTAAGAGGTTGAATGCGGTTCCGTTTATCTGAAAATCGCTTCCGTTGACTTCTCCGGTGAGCTGCTGCGCAGATGCTTCGAGGTTATTGAATAGCAGAGTAGCATTGACGGAAGAAAATTCACGGGTAGATTCTTTCAGGCGAAATTTTCCATCAGTTATCACTGCTGTTCCTCCGATATTCAGTAAGCGCCAGTCAAGGGCATTCGTCTGCACATCTTTTTTTATTCTTCCAGTGACCGAAGAGTTCATTGAAAGATTCCCGCTACAGGTTTCCAGTGTATCCCAGTCCAGAAAATTTTTCAGGTCGGTGAGACCAATTTCGCCTTTCATCGAGAGGTCTATCCGGGGTTCAGTCAGCAGATTATCAATTATGCCGTTTAATGCAATATTTCCTTTTTCAAAAGTTCCTGTCAGTGAAGAAATTTCCAGTTGATTTTTTCCCTTGTCGGAAAAGCGGATTTTTGACACAATATCTTTAATCTCTGTTCCCGATTCTGAGTGCCGGAATCTTCCGTCTGAAAGGTCAACTACGAGATGGATGGATGGCTGTTTTTTCTTACTTATTTCTCCGTTGATGGTAAGACCCAGCGACACATCACCTGAGGCTTCATAACTCTTCAGCGGATTCCTTATATTTTCAGGCATTTGCCTCAATAATTCAGATAGGTGAAGATTTTTTCCATTGACTCGAAGGTTGACTTCAGTCCTTTTTGCACTGGAAATATCTCCACTGATTTCAAACAGGAGGTTCTCCACCTCCAGTTCTGCATTATTGATACTGTAATTTCCCGTTTTGATGTTGGCATTCAGCGCTGCCGATAGTACCACCTTTCTTTGGGAACCGTATTCGCTGTCATTGCTGATCAGACTATGGATTATTCCTTCGAGATGGATATCGAGGTCAAATTTTTCGTCCGAGAAATTACCCTTGGCTTTTGTCTCTTCAGCCGTGAGGTCAATGAAAACCTGATCTCTTCCATTTTCATAGACAATATGTGAGTCGGTCAGCTCAATCTTTTTCAGCCTGATGTCAAACTGTACACTGTCTTTTTCCCCTGATTTTTTGAATATATGCCAATTGTCCTTTCCCTCCTCATTTACTCTCAGGAATCCCACCGCATCCATCGCCTCTATTTCCCGGAGAATATAATTATGCGATATGAGATCGAGGAGATTAGATTTTAAGAAAAGTTTATCGGCATAGAAGAGAGTGTCTTTTTCTGCGAAAGTTTCGCGGATAAGTATTTTTTTAAACCGAAGGGATGCATTAGGAAAGGTTTCCCAAAAAGCGAGATCTACGGACTCTACCTCAACGGCTGACACCAATTG
>JADLBA010000248.1 GCA_020848015.1 Crocinitomicaceae bacterium
CTCAACCGGGGTCTCATGCACAATAATGGGGGGGGATACTACCTGTGACTCAACTCCTCCTTGTGTGTATGTGTAGGTGATAGAATATTCTCCGGCTTCTTCAAAAACAATATCAAAAGAATCCGGACAGGTAGAAACGGTCTCACCATTGCTTGCTTCAAAAAAGCAGGTACCATCGCCTTGCACATTTGTCTGGTTGGTTACAGTTACTGTAAGTGGAAGACATCCTTCGGTAGCAGATAATTGCATCAGCGCCGTGCTGTATTCACAACTTCCGTCGTCTGTATTTGCCGTAGGATCATAATTATTTGCCTGAGCATCTATACACCCATAATAAATGCAGGATCCATCATCTACAGTGGCGGAAGGATCATAATTATCTGCGCCGGCATCCATACATCCATAATAAATGCAGCTTCCGTCGTCATTGTTGGCCTGGGGATCGTAATTGTCCGCATCCTGATCTGTGCATCCACTGAAAATACAGGAGCCATCATCCGGACTGGCAGCAGGATTATAGTTATCTGCTTCCGGATCGGTACATCCTGGAAAGGTACAGGAACCGTTATCGGTATTGGCTTGTGGGTTATAATTCGATGCAAGAGGATTAGTACAGCCGCTAATGATACAACTGCCATCATCTGTATTAGCCAGTGGATCGTAATTGTCTGCTAATGGATCAGTGCAACCTAATAGAATACAACTTCCGTCATCTGTATTGGCCGTTGGATCGAAGTTGGCCGCACCAGGGTTTGTACACCCACTGATGATACAAGAGCCATCGTCAACCGTTGCTTCCGGATCATAGTTATCAGCTTCTGGATTGGTACAACCGGGATAGAGACAACTGCCGTTCTCGAGATTAGCGGCAGGGTTATAATTGGCCGCTTCCGGATCGGTACATCCGCTAATGATACACGAACCATCGTCTATATTGGCAATGGGATTATAGTTATCGGCGGCAAGGTTGGTACAACCTGGGATAATACAGGAGCCGTCATCAACCGTAGCCAGTGGATCATAATTATTTGCAGATGGATTGGTGCACCCAAAGTACTGACAAGAGCCATCATCAAAATTGGCAGTTGCATCGTAATTGGCCGCTTCTATGTCGGTACATCCAGGGTAATCGCAAGAGCCATCATCAAAGTCTGCTCCTTCATTGTAATTCATTGCTATTGGATCGGTACAGCCGGGATTGGCTGATGCAGGGAAGATATTCATCCTCACTACGGGTGTTTTAGTAAGAAAGAATAGACCATTGATATCGGGGTATCTAAGGTATGAAGTAAGGTCGGGCGATGCACCACTCCGGCAGATGCGAAGCGGCTGAGCACCATCTGTATTTCCAACCATTACGGTGTATATAGAGTCCTTCAACAGGGTAATCGGTGCAGTGAGTGGCAGCGTGATCATCTTCTCTTCTCCTATAGAGTTGATATCAGCGATATTTACAATATAAGGTTCTGTTGCGGCCTGAAGTTCATTAATTTCATAGTTATAAACTCTCCCCTGAATTACGGTGCCAGGTGCAGTGCCCGTACCCACAGCAACGGCAATTGAGGCAAATTTCAAACCTGACGATCTCGCCTCGAAATAATTTCCGAGCTCAAGCCGCTCAGTAGCGTAGATAGCAATAGGGACATATACATCTTCCATCGGTCCCTCATCCCGGGCATAAGTATGGGGTGTGATTGAAAAATCCAGTGTATCATTATTATTTACCAGATTCTGATCGGTTTGATTTTGAGTGATCTTATATGTAATGTTGTAATCATTCAGAGCAGTTGTCGGAGTGTAGGTGGTTGAAATGGTTTGTACACTGGCCGCTCCGGGATTTAAGTTGACCCCATTTGTTTGGGCTGTATGTACTATATTGTTCTGTGAATTAATAACCTGTACTGATAGCCGTACTCCTGTTTGCGCCAGACCTCCGATGTTTGAGCAGACACCGCTGAACTTAAAGGCGGGGATCATGGTTTGAGGGTATTGATCGTATTCCATATCCTTAGGAAAATCAATTCCGTTATTCCCAAACTGCGTGTATCTGGGTTTAGTGAGTCGCATATCATTTTGATTGGGCTGGTAGATAGTGATGTCATCTATCGCCCAGTGATAATACATTCCGACAAATGAGAATTTAAATCTCACATCTGCCTGCCCGATATAGGAGTAGAGATTGAAGGTTTTCCACTCTGCGGTAGGTGAGTTATAGCCGGTATTGACGATGATGTCGGTCCAAGTATTACCGCCATCGGTTGAAATCTGGACTTTGGTGGTCGCGCTGAACAGCCTGATCTGTTGTTGAAAAGTAAAAACAGCACCGGTAATCCCTTGCAGACTGACCGGTTCAGTGATGAGCCAGGCATTTTGAGGTGCTGGATCCAATCCTCCTCCGAGGTTTCCCCCACACTCGGGGCCGGCATCATCCCAGTAGTTGGAGTCGAATATTACAAATCCATTGGATGCGGTTACGGAAGTAATGGGTTCAGAAACAAAGCCGCACGACCCGCGGGAACACACTGTATTATCGGGAACAGTATTGGGGCCGCGGTACTCCCAATGGCAGATACCCGTTGAACTGGCATTTACAAATGTCTCAGGAATTCCATTGGCAAAATCCCAATTATAGATAGGAGCACCTAAAACCTGAGAAAAAGCGGAATAACTAAAAGCAAGAAAAATTAGTGACAGGCAAAAAACTCTCATGAGGCAAAATGTCTTTCAAAAGGTTTGCAAATTTACCTCAACAATATCAAATTTTATCCATTTTCCAAGACCTTTTGACGGGCATGTTTGGATTGTTTCCACGTGTCAAAAATATCGAGAATAATACCGTCTGAAAGCCCAATTTTGGTCACCAACAGATCATTTATTTCTGCGAAATCGAGAAGGCGTATATATATTTCGGCAGCGGGTAATATAACATCTGCTCTGTCAGGTCTCATCCTAAGCCGCACTATTCGCTGCTCTATCGTTAAGGATTTCAGGTATTCGAATTGTTTGCCGATCTCTTTCCGCGATAACTTTTCGTTGGGTTTCTTTCCCTGAATATTGAAAATGGAATTGATATTTCCTCCGGTTCCGATGGCTATGGTCTGGTATGCCGGCGGGACGATGCTGCGAATCCATTTGTGGGCTTTTTCCCATATTGCATTATCAACTGTTCCAGACAGCATTCTTACCGTTCCTAACTCAAAAGATTTTCCCTTTATTTTTTTTCCATTCTTAATCAGTGTAAGCTCTGTGCTGCCTCCACCGACATCAATGTACAGGTAATTTTGATCAATACTGAGGTTTTGTGTCAAATAATTGGAAAAAATAAGGTCTGCCTCTTCTTCTCCCGATAGGATATCCACCTCTACATTGGCTTCATTCTTCTGCCGTCCGAGCACTTCTTTTTTGTTTTTTGCCTCCCTCATTGCACTGGTAGCACATGCTCTGAACCAGACTACCCGATGAACTTCCATCAGGTACCAGAAGTCTTTCATGGTTTTAACTAATTGAGTGGTTTTTTCTTTTGATATTTTTCCTCTTAGAAAGACATCATCACCTAAACGGATGGGAACACGTGTGAGTGAAACTTTTTCGATGAGAAATTCACCATTGTCCAAATAAACCTCTTCTATGAGCAGGCGTATAGCATTGGATCCTATATCTATTGCGGCAAGTTTCAAAATCTTGTACTTCTTTTTTCTATGGTACTGATAAAAGGGTTAGTCTGGTATTGTTTCATTTGTTATTGTTGATGGAAGCGTCATGGTTTTAAAATATTCATAGGCTGATATTTGAGAATCGAAGACAGCAATGCCATTCTTTGGATCAGTACATTGATTTTTCATCGCCCGGTCAATGATGCGAAATTTTGCATCCGGGTTTAATTGGAGATCGAGAAATGACTGAAGTTCCTGCTTCAGGGCAGGATCATTGACAGGAGCAGTGACTTCAATCCTGTGATCGAGATTGCGGGTCATCCATTCAGCACTTGAGATAAAATACAAAGGCTTGTCGCTGTTGTAAAATACAGCTCTCCCGCTGTGTTCAAGAAAGCGGCCAAATACCAGATTAAATTTTTCCTGTTGGGCAATCACGGTGGCGTATATCTCCGACAGCGTTTCGCAGGGATCAAAGTTCATGGGGTCAATAGCGTTTGATTTTATAATTGAGGCACGGTGGAGTGTGGCCACGCGCACTTTGAAAAACTCATCCAGATTATTGGAAAATATTCAGAGAAAACGTATCCGTTTGATCAATGGCACCGTTTTGTCACTTGCTTCTTGCAGTACCTTGTCGTTGAACGATAGCCACGAAATTTCGCAGTTTATAAAATCATTCTTGCGCGTTACACTTTCCTTTTTCGACATTGGGTTCAGTACAGGACAAAGTTAGGAAAGGCTTGTAGAGAGCAGGATAAGTATGGCTCAAAAATCAGCTCTCAGCGAAAGAACCATATTTCTTCCGGGGGCAACGATACCTGAGCTATAGGTTCTGTAACGCTTGTCGAGAATGTTTTCCAGCCCAGCACTGATCGAAAAATTTTCAGAAAGACGATACATTGATTTGAAGTTGAGTGTGAACCATGCCGGAGAATAGGGTCTGTTTGTCTCATCTAAAGCATACATATAGATTTTTTCCTGTTCTTCCTGCGGCAGCTCGTTGTAATTTTTTCCTCTGCTGTATGCGGCATAGAAATCGAGTGTCAGTTTATTTGTCGAATAAGTCAGGTGAGATACGCCAAAGGGAGGAGCGGCATGACGCAACGGGCTTGTGGCTCGATCGTCTAACTCTTCTGTTCCATGCTGAAAATTATACTTTGATCTGATACCAAAGCCATCTGTTAGTTTTATTTCAATGTTGACAACTGCACCAAAAACGGTTGCAGAAGCTGCGTTTTGAATAGCTTGTACTTTACTCATTTCGCCATCGTAAACAATACTGTCCTGACCATTGAGGGTGAAGTCTCGGCGAACGAGTGCATTGTTAAGTACGGAATAGAACCCTGTCAGTTCAACTTTTACATTGTTGTCAAAAATTTTCGCGAGGTTGAACTCTCCATTCCAGACATATTCGGCATTCACAGAGGGATTGGGTACAACTACTGATCCTGGTTCTGAATCAAAAACTTTTCCCAAGTCGTCCACATTCGGGGAGCGAAATCCGGTAGAACCGTTAAGGCAAATAGAAAAATCATCGTAGGGAGTTATTATCAAACCGATACTCCCGGTAAGGGCACCTTTATTAAATCTGGCAGTTGTATATGGAAAGGGATAAAATGTTGTATCGAATTGGGCATCCAGCATAAACCGGTTGTAACGAATACCTGTCTGAGTGTTTATTTTTTTTGAAACTTTTTGTTGCCAGATGATATAGGCGGCCGAAGATGACCATCTGGCTTGGGGATAACGTGCAGGGCCGGGAGAAACTGTATGTGTAATTATGTTCTCGTCCATTCCCGATGAATGGACTTTATTTGTGACCACTTCAAGTCCATAGAAAAATTTCTGGTGCTCATTTATTGAACGGTTAAAATCAAGATTGGCGGATAGGGCATATACCTTTTCGACCCTACTTCTTTTTTCAGGATCATTAAAATCACGGTCTATCCGGCTTTCGCCGAAAAACTGTTGGGCAAGCCGCAGGGTCGCTATATCGTATATTTTATTGTTGGATGTTTGTGTAATGACAAGATTGGACATCATCCATTCCTGCGGTCCGTAATACCATTCTGCACTGCGGGGAAGACCGTTGCTCCTGAGGCGCAATTGCCGGTCGTACCTTGGGTAGTCTGATGTAGTTGAATAATGCAGAGCATAAACAATGTCCCACTTCGAAGATGGGGAAAAGCGGATTTTTTGCATAGCATTGATCTGCGAATAACCTGAATAGCGCTGTATTAGCGGATCGCTGTTAGATATTATCATATCAGTACTGTCAATGCGTTGTACATAAAAAGTCCGGAGGTATTCATCAGGCCCTTTTGATCCCATACGGAGATCACCGAAGTCATTGTGGCTAATGCTGGTCATCAAAGCCCATTTTCTCCACCCCGCGTTTATATCAAAGTGAATCGTTTTCTCGCTATTGGCTGTAGAATAACGTGTTATTGCCTTACCGGTAATAATGGTGTTTCCGGTATAAGCGATCTGCGGTGAAAGCGTCTGAAAATTCATAGTACCACCAATAGCATCACTTCCATAGATCAATGATCCGGGGCCGAAGAGCAGTTCGGTATTTTCGATAGCGAGCGGATCGAGCGATATCACATTCTGGATATTTCCGCTGCGGAAAATGGCGGTGTTCATCCTTATACCATCAACAGAGATCAATAGCCGGTTGGTTGCAAATCCACGGATCATAGGACTTCCTCCTCCTTGCTGGCTTTTCTGAATGGCTGCTTCGCCTGATAATCCAATAAGGTCTGCTGCTGTTTGCGGATTTTGAAGTTGAACATCTGCTGCGCTGATGGTAGTTATTTTTTCGGGAACTTCCATTCTGCTTTGGTTCCATCGTGAAGCTGATACCACTAACTGATCGAGCGAGAGAAAGTTGGGAGCGAGGGAAACGGCGAGTCCGGTATGTTCCAGTTGTACGAAAGAATAAGATTCAGATTTGTAGCCTATCAACCGGAAATCAATTTTTTCTGCATTTCCGAACACTGAAATATCTGCCTGGCCCTGGGAGTTGGAAATGGAAAATGCTTTTGGATGGTCGCTTGATAAAACCACTAGTTCAAGTGGAAGCCCCGTTTCCCTGTCCTTAATTGTTACCACTTGAGAATGCAGAAAATGACAAATACCGCATAGCAGGAAAAGCAGAAAAAGATTTTTCATTGAGGAGGAATCGGCGAGTCGGGAGCCTTCCATTTTTGCCATATAAAAGCAAAAGTGGGGCGAAGCGGTTTTGGTAGCAGAGAGGTTTTGGGGAGTTCTCACATTATTGCCATGATCATTGATAATGGTTATAGAATTTAATTCAACGAAGCAAGTTTATCCTCCAGCAATTTAATCTTTGAGAGTGCATCGGATTGTTTTTTGCGCTCCCCGTCGAGGACAGGTTGTGGAGCGTTGCTTACAAAGCGCTCATTGTTTAATTTTTTTTCTACCGATTGAAGAAAACCTCTGGTGTATTGCAACTCAGTACTTATTTTTTTCCTTTCATCTTCAACGTTAACATTTTCTGTGAAGGGTATGAAGTATTCATTTCCGTTTACAATAAAGGTGAAAGAGTTGCCTGGTTTTTCTTTTACTTCTTCAACAGGATTAGTATTGCACAGGTGGGCAATGGAAGGATTAAAGATGGTCTGAGTTATACCATTATTTCGAACCATCAGTTGTACTTTATTTTTGTTTGGAATATTGTTTTCTTTACGAATGGTACGGATTCCGGTAACGATCTTGGAGAAAATATCGAAACTTATCAGTAGTTCCTCATTGGGGGTAATTACTGTTGGCCACTGAGCAAGGCAGATCGACTCAGACGGAGACTTACGTTCGCGCAGGTAATGCCAGATATCTTCAGAGATAAACGGCATGAATGGATGAAGTACTTTGAGTATATTTTCAAAAATATCAATGGTATCTTCCAGCGTCTTTTTGTCAATGGCATTACCGAAAGAAGGTTTGATCATTTCGAGGTACCACGAGCAGAAATCGTCCCACACCAGTTTATATGTGGCCATCAGTGCCTCACTGATTCTGAACTTATCGTAGTCATCGTTCAGTTCGGCGAGTGTATGGGAAAATTTGCTTTTCATCCATTCGATAGCAACGACAGCGGATGGTGGCTGTTGCAGTGAGGTATCGGCTTTTTCTTCCCAGCCTTTTACAAGCCGGAATGCATTCCATATTTTGTTGGAAAAGTTACGTCCCTGCTCACACAATGATTCATCGAAAAGAAGATCATTCCCTGCGGGTGAAGCCAACAACATTCCAACCCTGACCCCATCTGCTCCGTATTGTTCCATCAGTTTCAGCGGATCAGGAGAGTTACCAAGCGACTTGCTCATTTTTCTTCCCTGCTTGTCGCGCACAATTCCGGTATAGTAAACATTTCTGAAAGGAAGTTCACCCATATATTCATAACCGGCGATGATCATTCGGGCGACCCAGAAGAACATGATCTCCGGGGCAGTTACCAGATCGTTTGTGGGGTAGTAATAGCTAACCTCTTCTTTTGTATAGAAACCGTCAAAAACAGAGATCGGCCAAAGCCATGATGAAAACCATGTGTCAAGAACATCTTCATCTTGGCGTATTTCATTTTCAGAAACTGCTGTATCTTTTTTTCTGAATTCATCGAGTGCTTCCTTTTTTGTTTTTGCGACTACAAATGATCCATCGGGTGCATACCATGCAGGTATCTGGTGCCCCCACCACAACTGGCGCGAAATACACCAATCATTGATATTCTCCATCCAGTTGCGATAACTGTTTTTGAATTTTTGGGGATAAAAGCGTATGTCATCATTCAGCACATGATCGAGTGCGGGCTTGCTCAGCTCTTTCATGTCCACGAACCATTGCAGAGAAATTCTCGGTTCAACAATGGCATCGCTCCTTTCGCTGAATCCGACCTTATTGATATGTTCTTCAATCTTTTCAAGTTGCCCTGCTGCGCGGATGTCTTCAATGATTTTTTCACGTGCTGTGAATCTGTCGAGTCCGGTATAAATTTTTGCTGCTTTACTGATGGTAGCGTTATCATTCATTATATTGATAACATCTAGCCCATGTTTTTGACCCAGTACAAAATCATTTGGGTCGTGAGCGGGAGTTACTTTAAGACATCCTGTCCCGAAATCCATTTCAACGTAGTCATCTGCAATAATCGGTATCTCACGGTTCAGCAATGGAACCAACGCTTTCTTTCCATGTAGTTTCTGATACCGGGAGTCTTTGGGATTTACGCAGATAGCGGTATCTCCCAGAATGGTTTCAGGGCGTGTGGTCGCAATGGTAACAAAATCTTCTGAGTCCTTAATGCGGTATTTTACGAAATAGAGTTTCGAAGAAACTTCTTTATAAATGACCTCTTCATTACTGAGTGCAGTGAGTGCAGAGGGATCCCAGTTGATCATTCTCTCCCCGCGATAAATTTTTCCCTTTTTATAAAGATCAATAAAGCTGTCAATAACGCTGTCATAATATTTCCTGTCCATCGTAAAGCGCGTACGATCCCAGTCGCAACTTGCACCGAGTTTTTTGAGTTGATCGAGAATGATTCCTCCGTGCTTGTTAGTCCAGTCCCAAGCGTGTTTCATAAACTCCTCACGTGAGAGGTCGCTCTTTTTAATTCCTTCCGAACGGAGTTTTTGAACCACTTTTGCTTCTGTTGCAATAGAAGCATGATCGGTACCTGGAACCCACAAAGCGTTGAATCCTTTCATCCGCGCACGTCGAACCAAGAGGTCCTGTATTGTATTGTTCAGCATGTGCCCCATGTGAAGTACCCCGGTAACGTTGGGCGGGGGGATTACAACAGTATAGGGAGTACGTTGATCGGGAACACTTTTAAACAGTTTGTGCTCTATCCAGTAGGCATACCATTTATCTGAAACAGACGAATGATCGTATTTGCTTGGGATTTCCATTGTTTATGGAGAAATTTTTCATTTTCAGGATGGCAAAAATAGCTAAATCGCTTTCGGTTACCGGAGGCTGGATTTTCTCGGAAAGAATTAATCCTGGGTACTCATCTGAAAAAGGCAATTGGAAATACTACTTCTATTTCTTTTGTATAATGGAGAATTTGCGGTCTGCATCAGGATGAGCACGAGTGATGTAAAATCGCCCGGTTTCGATTTTCCACCGCTCTTTATCAAGAGTGATAGCTGATAATTCGGATTAAAGAATGAGGAACGAAGAAAAAGAAATTCTCATGCAACAATTGTAGTGTTCTGAAACAAAGGATATGCACTCATCATTGATTTTATTTTTTCTTTTATTCTTTTGGTTGCTACAATATCTGAACGATGGGTCAGCGCCTCATCAATCAGTTGTACTACAATTCCCATTTCGGATTCTTTCAGTCCACGGGTAGTAATAGCAGGAGTTCCGATGCGTATTCCCGAAGTAACCATAGGAGATTTATCATCGAACGGAACCATATTCTTATTGACGGTAATATCTGCTGCGACCAGTGTATTTTCTGCTTCTTTTCCACTGATTCCTTTATTCCTCAGATCAAGTAACATACAGTGGTTATCAGTTCCGCCCGAAACGATATGATAGCCGAGGTCTGAAAAAGCACTTGCCATGGCCTTAGCATTGGCAATGACTTGTCGGCCGTATATTGCGAAATCGGGGCTGAGTGCTTCTCCAAAGGAGACAGCTTTCGCAGCGATTATATGTTCTAATGGCCCTCCCTGCATACCTGGAAAAACGCCGCTATCTATTAGCGAAGAGAGCATTCGAACTTCACCTTTTGTAGTAGCAATACCCCAAGGATTCGGAATATCATTGCCAATCAGTATTACGCCTCCGCGTGGTCCGCGAAGAGTTTTATGAGTTGTAGAAGTGACAATGTGGCAATGCGGAAGGGGGTTATTGAGCAGTCCTTTTGCAATAAGTCCCGCGGGATGAGCAATATCTGCCATCAGTAAAGCACCGACTTCATCTGCAATGTTTCTAAAAGCGGCGTAATCCCAGTCACGACTATATGCACTAGCACCGCAAATGATCAGCTTTGGTTTTTCACGGTGGGCAATTTCTTGAACTTTATTTATATCAATCAATCCTGTTTCTTTTTCTACTCCGTAAAAAACAGGACGGTATAATTTCCCGGAGTAGTTGACAGGAGAACCATGTGTGAGGTGTCCTCCCTGAGAGAGGTCGAGGCCGAGCATTGTCTCTCCTGGTCTGAGTACGGCGAGCATTACAGCGCTATTGGCATTTGCACCGCTGTGCGGTTGCACATTAGCCCACGAGGCGCCAAAGAGTTTCTTCAATCGTTCGATTGCCAGATTTTCTACTTCATCTACTACCTGGCAGCCGCCATAATAGCGCCTTCCGGGGAGACCCTCAGCATATTTGTTGGTCAACACAGAGCCCATCGCTTCCAAGACCTGACTGCTCACAAAATTTTCCGAAGCGATTAGCTCAATTCCATGTAGCTGACGTTCATTTTCTTTTTGTATAAGATCGAAGATAATGTTATCCCGCATCATTTTATAGTTGATTTATAGCGGCGAAGTTAGTGGGTTGTTGAGATGAAGGGGGAATATTTCAGAGGATACGATGACTTTTTGTACGCATTTTATTTATCGGTAGGATGTGAAGAGGCAGGAAGATATAGAAGATATAAAAAAAATGAAAGAGTAAAAATATTGCAACAGGGGGAATACATTCGCCGCAATGAATCATTTGTCAAAAGAAACAAGTCCGTATCTTCTCCAACATGCCGGCAATCCGGTGCATTGGTTCGCGTGGAGCGATGAAGCGTGGCAACTAGCACGAACAGAAAATAAACTGGTACTGGTCAGTATCGGTTATAGTGCCTGTCATTGGTGCCATGTGATGGAACACGAGGTGTTTGAAAATGAGGGGGCGGCGAAGATTATGAACGATCATTTTGTTTCGATCAAGGTTGACAGAGAAGAGAGACCGGATGTTGACCAAGTTTATATGGCAGCGGTGCAACTGATGACACAAAGTGGCGGATGGCCCTTGAATTGTTTTTGTCTTCCCGATGGAAGACCTGTTTTTGGCGGCACATATTTTCCGCTAAACCAGTGGAAAAAGGTATTGAATAGTCTGATTGAACTTCAGAGCGAGCAACCACTAAAACTCGAGGATTATGCGGAAATGCTTAGGAAAGGAATAGAAAGCGCTGATATCATCAGTTCTTATCCTGGAAGCCAAAAAGCGGATAGAAGCATCGCCGATGATCTGGTAAAACACTGGAAGAATTACTGGGATACTGAAAAGGGGGGGACGAAGAGGGCACCAAAATTTCCGATGCCTAATAATCTGCAGTTCCTGATTCATTACAGTTCGTTGACGGGAAACCGAGAAGTGGCGGAGTTTGTGCATCTGACGCTTAGGAAAATGGCTCTTGGAGGTATATATGACAAAGTGGGGGGCGGTTTTGCGCGGTACAGTGTGGATGATGAATGGAAAGTTCCACATTTTGAAAAAATGCTATATGACAATGCACAATTAGTTAGTCTTTATTGCGATGCTTTTCGCTCTTCCGGGGACCCTCTGTATCGGAGGGTGGTGGAGGAAACCCTGTTGTTTGCAGAACGTGAAATGAGATCAGCAAACCGTCTTTTTTTTTCGGCGCTTGATGCTGACAGCGACGGAATAGAGGGGAAATTCTATACCTGGACGGCAAAAGAAATAAATCAAATTGCCGGAAAGGAAGAAGACTGGGTCAGGAGCTATTTTTCAATCACAGAGAAAGGGAACTGGGAAAGTGGCAGAAATATTCTTCATTGTAGCCAGACC
>JADLBA010000249.1 GCA_020848015.1 Crocinitomicaceae bacterium
GTTTGTTCAGGTCATGAAGTGACATTCACCGCAACTCCTAGTAATGGCGGGTCATCACCTTCTTATCAGTGGAAATTAAATGGAAACAATGTGGGAACAGATTCTCCTAACTATTCTTCTTCATCTCTAAGCAACGGAGATGAGGTGAATTGCGTGATTACCTCGAACTATGCCTGTGTCATTGGATCGCCGGCTACATCGAATACGGTGACAATGAATGTTATTGCGGCAGAAACAGGATCGTCTTCTTTCAGTGCGAATGGCACAACGCAGAGTTTTGTCGTTCCCCCATGCATTGAATCAATTACTGTAAAAGCATGGGGTGGCGGTGGCGGCGGTGGCGGCGGCGGTGGAAATACAGGTGGCGGCGGTGCATATTCCTCCTCCGTAATAAGTGTTACTCCTGGGGAAACTCTCAGCATTATAGTCGGCGGAGGAGGAATAAATGGTCTCTATGTTCAAAGCGTTGGCAATGCGGGGGGTGGATCGGGGGGAAGTGGCGGAGATGCTGGGTTTGGTGCGGGGGGCAGCGGCTCCAACTCCGGCCCCATCCCCTATTCGTCAGGTGGTGGCGGTGGTGGCGGTGGAAGTTATGTGCTGCGAAGTTCCGAAATCTTGCTCGCAGCAGCAGGTGGCGGTGGCGGTGGCGGTGCTGAAGGAGGTGGTGCCGGAGCAGGTGGCGGTGGTGGGCAAAACGGTGGTGTTGGATCGTGCAGTGCACAAGGGGGAACTGCAGGAGGCAATACAATCCCTGCCGGTGCAGCAGGCAATTGGCCCGCAGGAATTGATGCCAGCGGTGCGGGTGGCGGTGGTGGTGGCCAGAATGGTGGCACAGGTGGAGGAGCACCTACCTGCGATAGCCTCGGCGGTGGTGGTGGCGGTGGTGGCAGCAGCCTCGGCACTACAGTGGATAACGGATCTGGAACAACCCCTGGCAATTCCGGAGACTCGCAGCGCGGTAATGCTGGAAACGGCGGAAATCAGGGATCGCCGGGCAATGCGGGAACTATCATTATTTCATGGTAATAAACTGAATGAATATTTATTGAAATTGAAAAGAGCCTTTCAAGTATTTTTATTTCACATTTTTTACTATTTTAATTCTATTGTATTCAAATGAAATAATTTTATCCATTCTTCATTTGCCCAAGAATAAATTCCGTTCACTCCGGATGCCTCTCAGATAGGATAAACACTTCATTCGTAGTGCGTCACCGGGCAATGGTTTGTATTTAATAAATAATCTGGTACGCACTATCATTTTCAACACCAGAGTCGAAAATTTCCCGTAGTAACCGTTATTAGCTCCATGTGTTGCTCTGGAGACACAAGCAAATGGTGGCCATACTATAATTCCTGGTGCGTCTGACATCATCCAAAATAGATTACCTTCGCGTGGTTTTTATCTCGCTACATGATTCTTGCCCTGCAACTGTTACTCAGTTTGTCCTTATTAATCCTGCTTCACGAAGCCGGCCACTTCATTCCTGCCAAACTTTTTAAAACTCGGGTAGAAAAATTTTATCTGTTTTTTGACCCCTATTTTTCCCTGCTGAAAAAGAAAATCGGCGAAACGGAATACGGTATCGGCTGGCTGCCGCTTGGAGGATATGTGAAAATATCCGGTATGGTGGACGAGAGCATGGACAAAGAACAGATGAAAAAGCCCTCCGAGCCTTGGGAGTTTCGTTCAAAGCCGGCGTGGCAACGGCTGATCATCATGATCGGAGGTGTAACGGTAAACGTGCTGTTAGGGATTTTTATCTACTCCATGGTATTGTGGAATTGGGGAAAGCAAACACTTCCTCCCGAAGAATTAACTTATGGAGTTCACTGCGACAGTCTGCTCTACCAATTCGGCTTTCGCGATGGCGACCGGATCATTGCACTCAATGGAGAAAAACCTGAAAACTTCGGAGAGATCAACAAGGAACTTCTTCTCGAAGACATCCACACAATAACGATCAACCGGTTCGGAGAAAACAGAGACCTTTCACTTCCTGAGGATTTTGGCCAAATGCTGGTGGACAGCGGTGTTCACAGACCTTTTGCCGAGCGTATTCCGTTTGTCATAGACAGCGTACTCAGCGGTGGCTCTGCCATAGAAGCAGGTGTTCTGAAAGGCGACAGCATTACCGGCGTTGATCACTTTTATACGCCATACTTCCAAGATATTCAGCGGTACTTGAAAAATAATGCCGGCAATACGATCGCCCTCCACATAGTGCGGGGTGGAGAAAATATCCGGCTCAATATGAAAGTTTCGGCAAAAGGAACTATCGGCGTAGCACCGATGCCCAAGCTCGATCGCTATTTTAAATTTCATCACCGCAACTATACACTGGCAGAAGCTATTCCTGCTGGCTTTCACGAAGCATGGAGTACTGTAACTGATTATTCCAGTCAGCTCAAATTCCTGTTTTCAAAATCAGGAGCTAAACAAATAGGCGGCTTTGCCACCTTTGCCAAACTCTTTCCTGACAAATGGGACTGGGAAATCTTTTGGGTTCGTACCGCTTTTATCTCCCTCATACTTGCGTTCATGAATATACTTCCGATTCCTGCGCTCGACGGCGGACACGTTATGTTTCTGCTGTGGGAAATGATCACCGGAAAAGCTGTCAGCCAAAAAGTGCTCGAACGCTCACAGATCATTGGCATGGTATTGCTGTTGGGATTGATGGTCTATGGAAATGGGATGGATATAGTACGGGCATTAGTGAAATAAGCTATCTGACGATGCAAAAGAGCATCCGTTTTCCCCGTGAAAATTACTACTATGCCTCCGGATTTAAGAGAAGCAATAAAAATGTAAAATTTGAAGTATGAAATTTTTCATTCTCCTGCTTCTGACATTTTCAGGTCTCCTTTCATTTTCGCAGGATGAAATTTTTTGTTCTGCATTGATAAAATCAGGACGTAACAGCAGCCGCCCCGCAATCCCCGACACTGATTCATCCGGCTTTTATTCATTTACCAGCACTGATGATAAAGTTCCCGCTATTGAGCTCGTTCGTCACAACCTTTCCTCCATGAAGGAAGAATGGCGCAAACGTATTGATCTTCCAAAAATGGAAAACTGTGCACTGTCGCTCAATGAACTGATTCACTTTCCAACACACTTCGTTTTGCTGACCAGCGGTACAGATGCCATTACAGGTAACTACAAAGTCTTTGCAAATATTATCGCCAACAATGGCACCTTGTCCGGAAGTCAGGTGCTCGTATTCGAAACCCACATTCAGTCCGCTTCTGACATTCCGGAAATGAATTGCTGCATTTCTCCCGACCGCCAGAAAATGCTTTTACTTTTTACTCCGCCCGATAACCAGAAAACAAGCGAGAGTATTTCGCTGAAAATGTATTCAGCAGATGTAGAACTATTGTGGGACAAGGAACTTGAACTTCCTTGCGAAAAGGACATGGTACGAGTACAGCGCTTTATTGTGGACAATGATGGTGGTGTCTATATGATGAGCGGGAAAAACCCTGAAAAAAAAAGTTGGCAACGCCCACAGGGCAACCTTTATGTAGTATTTTATTACAACAATGAAGCAAACAAATTGAAAGAATACGATGTAAGCCTGAAAGAAAAAAGAGTGCTGTCCATTCAATATGATTTAAATAAAAACAATGAATTGGTAATTGGCGGATATTATTCCAATGATTATTCGTTCAGTGTGGCAGGTACATTTTTGTTTGTTATTTCGGCGGGTGGTGAAACAATACGAACCGCTTCCTTCATGCCGTTTCCAAAAGATTTTTTGTTGCAATTTATGAACGAGAAAAGAGCAGAACGCAATGCTTCTCTTGATGACTTTTTTCTCGACAATCTACTACTTAACGACGACAGCACCTGTACCCTAATCGGCGAGCAATATTATATCTCCGAACAAATGATGACGGATATTAGCACCGGAAGAATGTACGTTCAGACAACCTATAACTTCGATGATATCATTGTAACGAGAGTTAAACCCGATGGCCGCATTGTTTGGTCAGTAAAGGTTCCGAAACGTCAATATTCGCTTACCAACAACGCTACACTCTCCTACTCCAGTTTCATTCGCGACGACAGTGTTTTACTTTTTTTTAATGATCACCCCAGTAATATTCCCGAATCAGGTGAAAAACCGGTGGACGAAATTGTCGCTTGGAATAGTCCGCGGAAAAGCGTTACTACGGAAGTGAGGATAGCAGCAGACGGAACAATGACCAGAAGGATGGTATTTCAAAATGATAAAAAAGGAGCACTTATGATCCCGATGCCCCACACAGAGAATCGAAAAGGGCAGATCATACTTGGCTATGAGACCGGCAGAGAGTACGGGTTTTGCAGAGTACCATAGTCTGCCTATATTCGCAATCCAAAAATTACCGGAAACGCCGGAGATACAGAAGATACAAACGCCCGGATGGCGGAACTGGTAGACGCGCACGACTCAAAATCGTGTGTCCTTGCGATTTGTGGGTTCGATTCCCACTCCGGGTACCGAGCGGGACTTTTCGAAGGAATTTTGGAGAGTCCCGTTTTTATTTTCTCCCAGACCCCTTGCCAATTCAGCGATACAAGCAATGACGCTGTTTACAACCGGGGTTCGATAATTGTCAATTTTCGGATCGTAGAAATGGGATATTTATCAAAAGGCAAAATCTTTTAATAGCCTTGTTTATCGTCGGCTCAAAACTGATCGCACCATTGACACGATCACCCGTAATCAGTTAAGAAAAGCCTCACTGGGTATTATGCTCAATATTCCGGAAGGTGTAGGCAGGTACTGGAAAGCAGACAGAAGAACTATCAAAGATGATTTTCGCCACAATAAAAATACTGGAAATCCACTAACGGATTTTCGGACTATCCTGATACCACGAAGCATACATCAGATAATTATTCGCGATGCGTTCTATTTCGCCCATCATTTGTCCGGGTGAGATTTCCTTCACCTTTTTTGCCGGAACTCCCGCATACACACTTCCGCTTTTTACGTGTGTTCCTTCGAGAAGAACAGCTCCTGCAGCAATGATCGAGTTGCTTTCTATCACGCAATGATCCATAATAATAGCCCCCATTCCTATCAATACGTTATCATGGATAAAACAGCCGTGAACAATGGCATTATGCCCAATGCTGACATTACTGCCAATGGTGGTGGCTGCCTTTTTATATGTGCAATGAATAACTGCATTGTCTTGGATGTTCACGCGGTTTCCAATCCGGATGCTATTCACATCTCCCCGTAATACGGCATTAAACCACACCGAACATTCATCTCCGAGAATAATATCGCCGGTTAGCGTAGCATTGGGAGCGAGAAAGCATCCTGTGCCAACAGCAGGGGCAACCCCATTTACAGCAAGTAAAAGCGACATAGAGAAAATTTTGCCTAAGTTATAGATGATTGGTTGCTATCATTCCATTTCTACCCGCAAAACGGAAATATCACTTCTGATCAATACAAAGCCTTGTGCTAAGGGAAAATTCATTTCCTCTGGAAATTTTTAAAAGATAGAGCCCATTAGCAATATCTGGCAACCGAATATTCGTTCGGTAATCGGCAATGATGAAAGAGGAAAAAATTTGATTGCCCGCCCTATCGAGGATTGTTGCCGAAAATTTCTGCCCTGAGAAACGAGGGCTAAATGAAATTACAACATTGTCTGATGCCGGATTCGGGCTGATCTGCACATCAGTATTTTCTATGTCATCGCGAATACCCAATTCAGTATCACAGGTTGATTTATCTCCGCTATAATCCCAAGTGAGCAAATTGTCTTCATAATAACAGGTAACAACCGGATAATAATCAACCACACTGCCCAGCGTGGAATCGGGAACACCATATATTGATCCCATACCGCCAATCCACCTTCCTTCCGTTCCCATATCTGTAAACTGGATGTCCACCCTTGGTTCACCATTGATAAGGATGGTTCCTACCGAAGAGATGGTGATATCTCTGACAAATCCAAGGGAGTATATGGACACCGTCTGTCCTGGTATCACTCCAAAATCATACAACAGGTACTCGTTCATTCCGGTACCCGAATCGAAGATATACACTTTCATTTCTTCTGCATCTTCTCTAATATAACAAACTTCATAAGGCTCTGGATTGTCTTCATTGACAGAAATTACCCGCGTATAGGTTTGCCCATTCAACACAACCGGCTCTCCAAGAGAGTAGGTAAGGTGCTGCATTCCCCAGCCATATAATTCAACCTTCCATATTTTACCGTCGGCAATCAAGGGGAAGTAATCCTGTGAAAAAGCTGCACATGAAAAAACAATCGGCAGGATGATGAGCAATGTTTTCATTTTCTTTGCTGCTTAGGTGTACTGATACAGTGATAGATACGAAGGCGAGAAAGTTGTCCGTACCAGAGATGTTGGTTTCTGCCTCATTCACTCACACCTTCTCTCAAGGTGTTTTAGTGGGCATTAACGGTGGCGCTTCTGATCCAGAGTGCGGGGATGGATATTGACTTCGCTGACAAAGGTCTTCTCATTTCGCGTATTGCGCTTACTTCGTACGGCGACGGCACAACAATCATTACCCCCGCTCATGCACTGCTTGTCTATAACGATGGCACTGAGAGACTTTTTCATGAGGGGATTTTTTTTTTGATAAAAAATGCAGCGGAAATGTATTTTTTTTTACTTTCGTCCTTGCTCCTCAATACTAATTAATATGAGAATAAATCTTAATAAACAACTACTTGTGATTTTTTCCATTGCTTTCACCACTGCACTCACTATTGATGTGAAAGATGCACAGGCACAAACACTTCAATTCAGCAGCGTGAAGATTGTTTCATCAGTTGAAACAGTTCCTTCGGGAAAAGTATGGAAACTCGAAGCTGCGCTTGGTCCAGCCATCATGTCTAACTGTAGCACCGCTCCCATGCATACGCTCAAAATCAATGGATCAGATGTCAATGTGGGTACTTCGGGAAATATTTCATTCAATTCCTATTGTTATGGCTGGAGTGGAATCGGCATCGTGACAGACTTTCCCATCTGGCTTCCGGCCAATGCTACTCTCCAGGCGGGATCCAACGTTACAGGAATCAGTGTGCTCGAATTTGACATTGTCCCCTGATTTTTTTTGCTTGTAGCTTTTGTGAATTGCGTTGCATCTCTTTGCAGTAAATATTCTCTGCAATTCATTATCACAAAGTGAAAACAACGTCTATAAAAGAAAATATGCCGGGTAACTTAGCAGAATAATAATACCCCATAGCGATCAGGAACGAATGTTTGCAATTAAACCTGTTTTTTAAAAACAAACCGGTACTTAATGATCTGGCCGATCTGGGGGTCGCCCCTTTCAAGTTGTATCTTGTTTAGTTTTTTTATCACATAATCGGCAAGCTGCGGGTTGGTTGCATTAATGTTGAGTATCTCGACCTTTCCGCCACCGTCAATTTTAAAAGCCACCTCTACCGTACCCTCGAGATTCTTATCCTGTTCTCCGGCGGGAGGATGAGAGTCTTGTTGCTCACTGCTGCCAATATCTCCAATTCTTTCAGTATCACTACAAGCCTTAGAAGGCTGCATCTGAAGAACAGCACATAAAAAAACAAGTATCAGATAAGCGATTGGTTTCATTGGTCAGTTAAAAGATGCGGCTCAGTCAAAAGACGGAGATCCGGCAATGAAGTTACAGAAATATATGTACCATTTTAATAAATAATTCATCAATGGTTAAAAAAACAGGTTAAGAGGCCGGTTCTCACACACCGCGTACTTTGCACCGGCAGGGATAAACGAACTTTCATGCACCATTGTTGCAGAATAAAAAATTTTATTCTGTAACTAATATGACAGTACCGCGTCCTATCCCTGAAAAGTCAAAATAAATACACAATAGACACCATAACATGAAAATCATCATTGCCATTGCCACCCTTTTAATA
>JADLBA010000250.1 GCA_020848015.1 Crocinitomicaceae bacterium
ATATTGATATTAAAGATGACACGAGACTTTTCCGCACTTCGCTCATCATGGCTCTCGGTATAGAATACAACCTGAGCGGCTCAACATCGCTGGTTGCCGGAGTTACCTTTAATAATGGTTTTTCCAATTTTATGAATGGCAGCGGTGCTTCCTCCAACGAAAAGGGGAATATCATTGATGTGAAAGGCACCGAAGTAAATACGAAGGGGACCATGCCTGCTTCTTATAAACTCAAAGCAATGAACAATTACCTAGCGCTAACCGTAGGAGTTCTCTTTTAAAATATTGCCGCGTAAACGAGGTTTTCCTGTTTTTACGTAAAAAATGTGATGATCGTTTAATAAATGAATATATCCTGCCTTAGTAAGGTGGGATTTTTTTTCAGAAAAAATGAATACCCTAAGAGTAATAGAGCACATCAGCGATTGGTTGAAATTATACTCAGAAAAAAGCAAAACCAAAGGGTTTGTTGTAGGAATCAGCGGGGGGATTGATTCCGCCGTCACTTCCGCTCTTTGTGCACGAACCGGTCTCCCACTGCTTGGGGTTGAAATACCCATACACCAATCTGATTCTCAGGTGAGCAGGGCACAGGAACACATAGAATGGCTCATGGCGAAGTTTTCAAATGTCAATGCGCAAAGAGTAGAACTTACCGATGTGTTTGATCAGTTTATTGCCTCTGTTCCACCGGTAGAAAATGAAGTTATCCGCCAATTGTCGTTAGCCAATACAAGAGCACGGCTCCGCATGACAACACTTTATTACTTTGCGGGACTTAATGGTTTTTTGGTTGCCGGCACGGGTAACAAAGTCGAAGACTTAGGGGTGGGATTTTTTACCAAATATGGAGATGGAGGCGTAGATATTTCTCCTATAGCTGATCTCAATAAAACTGAAGTTTATGCAGTGGCTAAAGAGCTGGAAATTGTTACTTCGATACAAACAGCAGCGCCTACCGATGGCTTGTGGGGCGACGACCGCACCGATGTTGACCAGATAGGGGCATCGTATCCTGAACTTGAATGGGCGATGGATTATATTGGGAATAACTACGAATTTGACGGTTTGAGGATACTGAGCAAAAAAAGCGATTCAAAGAATTTATCAGACAGGGAAAAAGAAGTTATCGGAATTTATATCCGAATGCACAATGCAAACGTTCACAAGATGATTCCTATTCCTGTTTGCACCATTCCCCATTCAGTCAGGAGATAATTTCTCAGATCAGCTTAGGATTGTTTTTGTGCCTCGTATGATCTCTGTTTGTTTTCTTATCCATGTTTTTGCGGAAAGCAGCATCAAGATCAATTCCAGTTTGGTTGGCGAGGCAGATTACGATCCATAAAACGTCTGCGAGTTCATCTCCAAGGTTCTTTTCTTTATCCGATTCTTTTTCACTTTGTTCACCATACCTACGGGCAATGATGCGGGCTACTTCTCCGACTTCTTCTGTCAGCATAGCCATATTGGTCAGCTCATTGAAATAACGAACTCCGTGATGCCTGATCCAGTCATCAACGATTTTCTGGGCATCTGAAAATGTGATTGCGTTCTTCATTTTGTGGGAAAAATAGAGAAATTGGTTTATTCAATCTATAAATGATGATTAAATTATCTTAATGGAGAGAATGGTATGGCCAAAAGGTGACAGGTGTGTTGGAACAGCATCGCCGGCATGATTATCTTTCGTGCCCGAATGCCATTCATTGAACATCATCCTTTCAGGCTGGAATATACTGTTTCAGGGAGTGGAGACAACATTATTGTTTTTTTTCACGGTTTTGGAAGAACCTCGGCAGATGTCGAATTTTTTCTCCCATTATTAAAACCTTGTCAGCGTATTTTATCTGTGAACTTATTCGCTCATGGAAACAGCATTTTCCCTTACGAACGTATTGATGATTTCCCGTTAAGAAGAGAGGAGTGGAAAGAAATGATGTTTCTCCTGATGAATGAATTTTCCATAGAGCGGGTGGATATCATTGGTTACAGTATGGGCGGAAGAGTTGCAATGACCACTGCACTGATAATGCCTGAACGAATTAATTCCTTGCTTTTGCTGGCTCCTGATGGATTTAAGATCAACCGTTTCTATCGTTTTGCGGTGGAGACATCTGCAGGGAAATGGCTTTATCGAAGATTGATTGATAATCCTGCACCACTTTTTTCAGTAGCTTCAATGCTCAATAAAGCGGGTTTGATGAATGATAAACTCTATCGCTTTGTGACTGCTCATCTCGATACTGAAGACAAACGCTGGCAGGTACACGATGCCTGGATGATTTATCGCGATTTCTTTCCCGACCTCGTGAAACTTGCAGAAATGGTCAATGAAAAACGTTTTCGCTTCAATATGATTTTTGGAAAATATGATTCTGTGATAAAACCGGCACTTGGTGAAAAATTCAATAAAAGATTAAATAGCAAGCATCATTTTCATATTGTAGAAAGTGGTCATCGTATTCTTGGAGTGAGGACGATGGAATTATTGAAAACATCGCAGATGTGGCCTTAGTATTGAATTCTATTACCGGTCTTTTGTATATTCTTTCCAGCGGGTGATAACAGTTCTCATATCTTCCGGCAAATTCATCTCAAACGACATCCATTCTTTTGTCGAAGGATGTGTAAATGCAAGAGATCTGGCGTGAAGAGCCTGCCGGGGGAGTATTTCAAAACAGTTTTCGACAAACTGTTTGTATCGGCTGAACGTGGTGCCTTTCAGTATTTTATTTCCGCCGTATTCGGGGTCGCCGAAGAGAGGGTGACCGATGTATTTCATGTGTACGCGAATCTGATGGGTTCGACCGGTTTCGAGTCTGCATTCTACCAGCGTTATATAACCTAGACGTTCGAGTACTTTGTAATGTGTAACTGCATGCTTTCCTTGAGATCCATCTGGAAAGACGGTGAATATTTTCCTATCGCGTGTACTGCGCCCTGTATTACCGGTAATGGTTCCGTCTTGGGCGACATCTCCCCATACCAGCGCGACGTATCGCCGTTCTATCGTCCGGTTAAAGAACTGTTTTGCAAGGTGAGTAAGGCTCTCTTCTGTTTTTGCTACGACCATGACCCCGGTAGTCAGTTTATCGAGCCGGTGAACCAGTCCAGGGCGTGATGCATCTGTTACAATAGTTTTCGGCAGGTGTTCGAAATGATACAGGAGGCCGTTGATCAGTGTACCGGTATAATTTCCATGACCAGGATGAACAACCAGCCCTGCCTGTTTATTGATAACGACTATATCTTCATCTTCATAGAGTATCTCAAGGGGAATATTTTCTGCAATCAGTTCAATTTCCCGTATCGGATACGGGAGTTCAACCGTGATAATATCTCCGGGTTTGACCTTGTAGCTGGCTTTTACGGGTTGCCCGTTTACCTTGACGAATCCCGCATCGTGAGCAGACTGAATTCTTGAGCGCGAAGTTTTTTCAAGCCGGTCCACAAGAAATTTATCAATGCGAACCATTCCCTGTCCGCGATCTGCGACAATACGATGGTGCTCAAACAAATCATCATCGGAATCTATTTCCCTTGGTTCATCAGTCATGCCACATAGCGGACTCTCTCTCTCTTGTTTATTCTTTGATCAGTTTTTGACGGGAATAAGCACCGTTAGCTCTATCGGTAATCGTCAGCACGTAAATTGAAGGTGGAAGGGAAGATATATCGAGAGAAGTCATTCCGCTGATTTGTAGGGTTTCACTTTTTATGAGCCGTCCGCTTAGATCATGGATGCTGACAAGGTAATTAGTGTTTTCATTTTCGACTGTTAAAAGGATATGATCGCTTGCTGGATTGGGGAAAATCATCGCATTCAGCCCGTGTTTTTCTTCGATATTGTTCCATGCAATTGTCTTACCTGCACGAAATACTGGATGGATCATTACAGAACCCGTAACAGAAGATTGTTGCCAAGGCTGATTAAAACCGAGACTGTAGAAGAGTTTAACCGGATTAGTATTGGTGTTTTTGTCGTTACCGACATTTAACCCGGTTATATTGGGTTGTGTCCACCCGACAAAAAAGTTTCCTTCTGGAAGGAAAATGGGATCATCGTATTCGTAGTAGCTAAAAATATTTGGGCCATCGTGGTAAAAGTGTGGCGAATGATATTCGAATTGTTCAACGATCTGCGATCCGGGGCTGCCGCTGTTTTCGTGCCAAGCCCGCAGCAGAAAAGATTCGTTTACTACATTTACCCCATAAGGAATCCAGTGAATCAGCAGGCCAAGCAATGTGTCGGCAATCTCTGTGTGGACTTTTACTGCAATGTTTCCACCGGCAGCTTCAAGTGCATAAGCGCGCTCTGCACTACCATCATCATACGCATAATAATTGGAAAAGACTTGCTGAAAACAGGCAGTATCATTTTGCAAATTGGCATCTGTAGGGTTGAAATAAACACAGACATCAAATACAGCACAACTGTCGTTGACGGTATCGTCATAAACAAAACCATTTAGACTCAATGGGCTTTGCCTTTCCTGCTGGGCATTTCCGAAGGTGTCGAAAAATTGATTGGGGAAATTCTGAACAGAGCCTTGATAGGAGATGCTGTAGCCGGTGACGATATTTTCTGTCTGACCGAGATTATTTTCATAGGCCGTGATCCCTGATGTCATAAAGGAAGAAGGGGCTGAAATAAAGTGTGTCCAAGGCATCGAAGTGTATTCCCCGTTCAGCAATGTAGTATTCGGATATTGCATGGCAACTTCATCAAATAGAAAGTTGTTTGGATCCATTCCTTCATTCAGCCAGACGTAATCTAAATGCCAATGATCAAAGGCTCCGCTCAGTGTAGCATAATTTCTGAACCTGAATTTAAATCCATCGAGCAGGAACTCCGGTTCTGTAATTGGGATAAATACTTGCGTAAAAGCAATATCGGCAGTTCCAGGAACCGACCATTTGTGAAACCATTCACCGGCTCCAAATGGTGAGAAAAACTCAAGCACTAATGAGTCTGCTTCGTTGGGATTGTTGCCGAGCCCACCTGCTTCATAAGAAAACATAAGGTAAAGTGCACTGTTTGCATTGTAGAAGGAGAGATCAATTGGCAGTGATGTAAGAGTATCTGCTTTTCCGTAGCTGAACTGGCTGTTGAAATTATATGGATATCCATCGGAATTGAGTCCGTCAAATGTTGCCACGCCAATAGTGGGCGGAGAGACAGGGAAGCTGTTGTTGACAAATACCATTGTGTCTGACCAGCGCTTCCACGAATCGGGGATGTCGGGATTATTAGTCGGAAGAGAATATCTTGAAAAATCATCGAAGAAAGGCAGCAATAAACTTTCTCCACCGCTGCGCAATTCATTTCGTGCAAATTCTTTTTCCCTGAGTGAATGCAGTCGCTGAACAGCGTTTTGTGTCAGCGGGTGTTCAACCTCTTGGGCATTCGATACAGGCGTAAGAATATTAAATAGAATAAGAAAAAGGGGGAATAAAATGCACTTCATCTGTCAAAAAAAATTAGGGTTGTACCTGCTGATCTTCACCGGTGGTACAAGGGCCATTATAAAGCCAAAAGTCAATGATTCTACCGGGTTCAATCGGAGGGGCATCGGGGTCAAATGCAGGATTTTGACGGCAAACGCGAT
>JADLBA010000251.1 GCA_020848015.1 Crocinitomicaceae bacterium
CTGCGCAGATTACAGCATCAACCGCTGCTGGACAGCGATTGATTGCTCAGGCAATGTGACCCAGTACTGTCAGACCATCACCATCACTGATGAGGGCGACGGAGAAGGTCCCTGGGCACCGCAGGTACACTCAACTACTACAGAACGCTTAGTATCCCATGTGAATGTTTATCCGAACCCGACTACTGACCAGACTACTTTTACAGTTTCTGCTCCTGAGAGTGGACGTGTGGTACTCGATGTATTTGATCTTGCGGGAGCCAAAGTTTCATCTGTGATGAACACGAGGGTAGAGGCAGGTCTTGAATACAAGGTTGGATTCGATACAGGAAATCTTGCAACAGGTATATATATGTACCGGTTGACCAATGGATCATACTCAGAGATGGGTAGGATCGTGGTGAACAAGTAATAGAAATAAGTTTAATTGAATGAGAAGCCCCGGAGAATACTTCGGGGCTTTTCTGTGTATGCAAATGCCTTGCATGAAACGTATGCCTTTCCCTTAATGATGGTAGGATGATTAGCCAGATATATATTTTTCTTAAATTCCCAGACCAAAAAAAGGAACCGTCAATGTCGCCTTCACTATTCCTTTAAGGTGGATATTTCTTGGAGGCGGAGAGGTGGGCAAATTGATATTTTCTTCGTTGAAAAGAGTTTTTCTTTAGATAAATTTGGAATTCGACTGATTAATATCTTATATTTGTAGGCTGAATTAACAAGTTCTATAGACAAAGCCGGTCAATAGGTAGAGTCTCTAACCAAACCAATAAACAATAGGAAGAAGCTTTACACGCGGAGGAGTGCCGTCTTTTTGCTGATGACGGTCTTCACAGGAGCCTTGCAGGCTCGATGTTGGACGGGAGACCCCGCCAGCGATTACACTGAAAATGGGAGTGAATTGTCGGTTACTCGCATCCTTAATAAGGCGGCAAGTGATGATGAAGCCCTTACCTGTAATGCTGAAATCGGACAACTGTCCATTCACAACCTGAGTACCAATGCAAACACGGCACTGACAAATGGTGGATCATATCCACTCTCTTCGTTCCCAGCCAACTGGAATGTAGAGGCTCAGGTCACCGGGAGTTCTGCACAAAGTGTAAAGTTCACTTTTTCGGGAAGTTTCTCCAGCGTAAATATTGATAACGGTTCTCCATACCGTGCGGTAAGTGAGAATACTCCACTCAATCTCGGCGTTGGTTCATATACGTTGAACGTAAAGGTTTACTCCGCTGATAATGCCGGGGGGTATCAATGTGATCAAAAAACTATTTCATTTACGATCACGGGGCCTGTCTGCACTCTTTCTGTAGATGCAGGTCAGCCACAAAGCACTTGCTTTCCCGCCCAACTTACACTGAATGCTACCACTTCCGGAGCGGCATCCTGTGAGATTCCGGGAACTTCAGATTGTAATCATACTGTTTATGGTTATGGTGGATATGTAGCCAATCCGGCTACGGCAGGAGTATGCGGCGATAATGCCGGAGCAAAGATTTGGACGCAGGGTGGTCAGGGCACGGCCTTTTTGACCGTTGACTTTGGAGTCAGTGTTCCTGAAGGTACACAGATTTGCGTTCGCATGAAATTGGAACACTGCGGAAATTCAAGTAGCAGCAGTTCAAATGCTAAAATCCAGGCTTCACAAAATCCAAGTAGTAACTTCGTTGATTTAACTTCTTCAGTTCTTTTCTCACAAACTACCTATCAGGATTTCTGCTATACGCTTTCTTCTGCAGCACGATATATTAAGATAACAGATAATGGACAATGTTCCATTCGTATTGACTATGTAACATACAATATTCCTCCTTCCTCCGGTGGAACAAGCACTTATTTGTGGACGGGGCCGGGTATTATCGGGCCAAATAATCTGCCATCAATCAATGTTAACCAACCGGGAACTTATGTTGTCGTTGTGACGGATTGTGCTGGATGTACTGCTACCGATTCAGTTGTAATAACCGGTGATTCAACACCTCCTGTTTTTGGAAACAACCAAGCGCAATATAGTCTGTCGTGTGGTGAGAGCATTCCTTTGATACAACCGACAGCAACAGATAATAATGGTGCAGTTTCATATTCTTATGTGGATACTCACACGTGTACTTCAGCCAATTCATATTGCAACTGTACACATGTTCGTGTCTGGACTGCCACCGACCTTTGTAATAACACAGCGACATTTACGCAGAGTTTTACCTATCTTGACAATATTGCACCGGTACTTCAAAATGTACCCTCTGATTATTCAGCTCAGTGCGGTGAAGTCCCGGCTCCGGCTAATGTGACTGCTACAGACAACTGTGATAGCAATGTTCAAGTTGATCTTCAGCAGCACTATAGCAGCGAACACTGTCCTCTTATTTTGACTCGCACATGGACCGCAACAGATGATTGCGGTAATTCTGTTTCTGCTACCCAAACCATTTCAATTGATGATACCATTGCTCCGGTACTTGTCGGGGTACCGGCAGATGCTTCGATTGAGTGTGGGGAAGAAATTGCTGATGCTGCTGTTTCTGCCACAGATAACTGCAGCCAGGGATTGGAAGTAGGACTTAATGTAGAGACAGAAGGGATGGAATGCGGTTATTTGATTATCCGCACTTGGACAGTTTCCGATAATTGCGGAAACCAAGCTTCAGCACAACAGGTGATCACGGTAATTGATACAACAAAACCGGTTCTTCATAATGTGCCGTCTGATTATTCAGCAGAGTGTGGTGAGGTTCCTTCACCCGATGTAGTAACAGCTACCGATAATTGCGATGAAGAGGTTGCGGTTGATTATAATGAAGAGGTGGTAGGAGATGATTGTCCTGTAACTCTTGTTCGCACTTGGACAGCTACCGACCATTGTGGGAACTCGACTTCAGCTTCTCAAAGTATCTTGATATCAGATACCCAGGCTCCTGTTCTGGTGGGCGTTCCACAGGATGCAACTGTAGAATGCAGCAATGTTCCTGCTCCTGCTCCTGTAACTGCTGACGATAACTGTGCTTTTGAGTTGGAGGTATCTTTTTATCAGGATTCACTTCCCAACCAGAATGGATGCGGCTATACGCTGATTCGCCACTGGTCGGTAAGCGACTACTGCAATAATACAGCAACTGCAAGCCAGGTATTAACTGTGACAGATACCACTAAGCCGGTAATTCAAGGTGTTCCTTCGGATATGAGCGCTGAGTGCAGCAGTATTCCAGAGCCAGCAGTAGTTACC
>JADLBA010000252.1 GCA_020848015.1 Crocinitomicaceae bacterium
CACTATCGGAGACGAGTGCCCTTTTTTTCGAGCTTCCTCCAAAGCTTCCTTCAGAGTTTTACCACTTCCAACAACCGTTGTCTCATCATCTAATAGAGCAATCCATTTGCCTTTGTATTTTTTATAAAGTTGTGTCCAGTTAAGTGCCATATACACCTAATACTACACTCTCAAAGGCCAACAGTCAATTTGATTTCTACCAGTTCATTATTAAAAGTAAAAGAGCTGAATTTATATTCTATCACAGCCAAATGGATTGAAGTCGTGCCGTCTGCAATAGTTATACAAAGCGTTATATACATTATCCATAATTCTTCTGCCAATACTGACAATATCCTCTTGAAAAGGCATTGTCTTTATGATTCGGATGACCGACGTTTGAAAATATTGTAACGATCTTCCAGTTCCTTTCCGGTCATCATCGTATAAATTGAGGAGCTGGCAAGCGTAGCATGTCCGAGTATGTTCATAACATCTGAGGAACTTCCGCCTTGAGAAATAATATCATGACCCATATGATGACGGAAACTATGTGCGTTCATGTACGGAATTTTTGCACGGTTCGAATACCGTCTTAAAAATTCAGCCACGCCTTTGTTGGTTATTCGTTTGCCGGTTAAATTCAAATTTCCGGAGGAACAGATACAAGGAAACAGGCATTCATCCATATGCGGCATTTTTGTTTTCTTTAAATAGTCTCGCTTTGCAAGCCACGTCAGTAATGCCTTATTCGTTTCTTCCGTCCAGAAAATCTCACGAAAAGGTCTTCGTCCTTTTGATTTTTCAGTTTTAATAACTGCCCGCATTTGGACTGTGTCTACATCGTGTTCATCAAGCGAAAGCAGTTCGCTGTTACGTGCACCAGTATCCCACAAAAGCATGATAATGGCCTTGTTTCTCAGATGTCTCGGATCATTTCTTTCGACGGGGATAGTTGATAATAATTTGCGATAATTTTCCTGTGTTGCGACTCGCGGTATATTGTATTCTCTGGACGGTAGAGGAATGAGTTCAGGTTCAAGAACAGTAAATCCTTGCATTTTATAGAACTCGAACAATTTTCGTAGCGCTTGAGCTTTTGGAATAAACGAATTGCGTTGCCAATGCAGGACATCTAACAAACTAAACCAGGATGTGACATCTTCAAGCCGTACCTTGTCAATGTCGCAATTGCGAACGTATAAACAAAATTGTCTTAGATTAAGATCGTATCCTCTAACCGTTCCTTTTTTCACTTGGTATGTTCTCCATTTTGAGAATTTATCTATTGCTTCATTTAGTTTCATAAATCCAAAAGCCCACCCGATGCGAATCAAGTGGGCTTTCAGTGAATAGTACCCCTGTGGGGCAGTTACTCATTTCCCCTTTGCAGGGGCGCCATGTGAATCGAACCACATAGCCACCACATATTACACTAACAAGTGAAATATGCAATACGAAAAAGTCCATCGTTCGCATCAAAACCTTTCGGTTCGATCCCGTTTTATCGGGACAATGGGAAATCTTAAATTAATAACTTACTTTTTGAGTATAGCATGCTTTGAAATCCAAGGCAAGTTACATGGCTGTGGATTGCATTTGTAAACACTGGTGAATTACAGGTTTGCTGATAAGGAAAATTTGTGGTAGGTATCACATTATTCAGCCCTCATTCGGAGCTGGATGTTTTGCCTTCTATTTGCTATAGTTGGGCTAAAAATCAAATACCAATGAAAACAAAACCTAGCGTCTCCGAACACCTTGAATATGCGATACTTATCTTTTTTTCGTGTGGGTATTATGCTGTAATCTTATTTTTTGCAGTCCCTAAGGATATGATGTATTACATTGTGTACACCTTGCCAGCCGCAGCAATGGGGGGCATGACATTTCTCCTGTTCCTCCATTTCTTTGGACATAAACTGCACAAAAAATCCTGAAACTTCAGGATTTTTTTATATCTTCATCATTCATCAAAGGCCTTATATATGTCATCATTCAACAACAATGATCATCTTAGAGAATTGCTTCTTGAAATCTATAATGATACAGATGAGTATGTAAAAAAATGTTGGGCTTCGAGACAATATTACAGAAGAGAAGAGGAGAAGTTGCTTTATTTTGCCTGTACCTCTCTCATTTCAATCATTGCTATAACCGGAGTGCTTGGCCTATTTAAACAACTAAGTCAACCCCAGTTTTCAATTATCCATATCGTTACTTTCCACGCTTTATTTCTTATCCTTTTTATTTTCTATCTCTACAAACAGTTGAATGCTGATATTTATCATATTGTTGCTATTGAAGGTGAAAAGTTCATTCAAACACATCTTAGAAATTATGAAACTAAAATCCCAACCTTTGCAAGTTTAAAAGGAGTCTATCTGAATAATAAAACAAACTTGCATGGTAAATCGCTTTTGACACTTGGAAATGTTTTATCTGTACTTTTATATTGTGGTATGTCAATATTTCCATTCACCGACTCTTTCTATAGGATTGAAGGAGGGACTACTCTTAAAGATGAAGCTGTTATCTCACTCATAACCTTTCTTTTGTTCATAGGAAGTGGCTTGTTTTATAAGCGGAAACAAAAATCAAGAATTGCTGAACGCGTGCATGGTGATTGGGAAAAGGAATCAGAAAGATTTGAAAAATTTATTCAAAATCCAACCGGAAAATATAAATTCAATTTCACAGTTGCTACATTTAGCTTGACAGAATCCGATAGATAACAAGATGGATATCAGGAGTACGTAATATTGAATAAAAACACTTCCATTTCTTTGAGTTGCTATTTTTGGAATTAAATTGTTTCTTTGAATCAAGAAAAGAAAAATTATGGATTAGAAAAAAGAACAACATATAAGCGTTAGTTTATTCGCGTCGCTGAAAACTGGTAATTTTTAAGACAAACGAATAATAGGCATAAACGCACACGTCAAGGCGTGGGCTTTAGTTTATTTCGTTTGTCAGGTATACCAGTACCTCAGCGGCGGATATTCTGAATGTCCCACGCTGATTTATTTTACGGCTATCGTTACAGGGGCGGAGCGGAGCCAGCATTTTTAAACAAACATATATGAAATCCATCTGCCAGACGCTGTCGTTAGTTTTCTTGATGACTATTTTACTGATCCGTGTGCATGCTCAAACAACATCTCATTTTACTGATGCTTATGATGAACTATTAAAACAACGTGCGCTGTACAGTTTCCCGACAGAAGAGTGGGACAGTCTTCGGTGTGTGATGTACGGCGAATGTGAAGTCAAAATGCAATCAACCGGGAATCTTCGCCTGGCTTGTCCACTTACAAAGAGACTCTTCGGCTGGCACATGATAGGTGTTTCCTCAAGCAGTTATGTGTGGCAATCACTTTCAGACTTATCCTATTTTTCCTATGACATCAATCCTACTACTGGCAACGCCATCAATGCAACACAGATAGCAAACTGGGCAAGTGACGCGACAGTAGTAGCAGCTCACAACAACGGAGTAAATGTAAACCTGTGTGTTACCCTTTTCAATACCTCAAATGAGTTCTCAACTTTTTTCGGAAACACATCGGCACAAACAACGTGCAGAAATAATCTGGTGAACGCTGTTGTTGCAGCGAATGCAAAAGGGATCAACATAGACTTTGAAGGGTCTGGACTTACCTCGACCTATTTGAGTCAATTCACCTCGTTTATGTCTTCCCTGTCGTCGCAATTACACAATACGGTACCCAATTCCGAACTAAGCGTTGACCTTATGGGAAGCTACTCTGGTTCTTCAAGTTTAATCAATCAATTAAATCCTTTTGTGGATCTGTTCGTGATCATGGGCTATGACTATTATTGGGGTGGACAAACGACACCGGGGCCTGTCGCTCCGCTGTACAATTACTATTCTGGAGGATTTGGGAGTGTATCGAGTGATTTGAATAACTTTTTGAAGATCGTTCCTCCGAGTAAGATTATTCTCGGCATGCCGTACTACGGCAGACGGTGGGGAGTAACGAATGGCTGCACGTTGCCAGGAATAGGTACTGGTTCAAGTGCTATTAGTACTCAGACATATACCCAATACAAACAAAATTCGAACGGCTATTATTCAAACCCTCAACGGGAGACATATACCTTCAATGCATATAACTGCTTCACTGATGTTAATAGTATTCCCAATCAGCAATTCATAGATGATGTCTATAGTTTTCAAAAGAAATACGAGGTGATCAAGGAGCGAGGGATCGCAGGAGCCGCCGTTTGGCGGCTTGGATATGATGCGGGTTACAGCGACCTCTGGAATTTGATTAACGATAATCTTTCAAGCTGCGCTTTCCAAGCATGCACCGATACCATTTATGACATGGGAGGTCCCTTTGGCAATTATCACAACACTGAAGATTATACTTTTACCATTGCTCCATCCGGAGCATCTTCAGTCACCCTTACTTTTTTATCATTCAATCTTGAAAATGGCTTTGACTATTTGACTGTGTTCAATGGACCAACAACAGGATCACCGCAAATTGCTAATCTCACAGGCACTTCCCTGCCAGCAGTCATCACGGCGAATTCCGGGGTCATGACTATTCAATTTCATTCTGATGGAGCTACGACAAGACCTGGATTTGAGGCAGTCTATTCGTGCAGCACCGGGAACCCCTGTACAGACAATTACGAACCAAATGATAACACAACAACTGCGCATACTCTGTTTTCGACTCCGCTCGGAACCAGTCCGCAAAACACCACCGTCAATTCATACATCTTTTCCGGATCAGATCAGGATTGGTACAGAATTGATAATACAGGAGTGAATGGAACATTAGTGCTTACTCTCTCGAATCTGCCAGCCAATTATGATGCGGAATTATATGACAATGGTGGGTTATGTGGAAACTGTTTCATTGCAGGTGGATACAATTCCGGAACAACAAGCGAACATATATCTTTCAATTTCACCACAGCTTCAGCACATCAGCCACCATTCTACTTGAAAATATATCCGAACAACAGTTCACAGTTCGATCAGTGTAATCCATACATTATTGATGCGAGCTGGACACCGGCAAGCACCTGTAACACTCCAGCCACTCCAGTCGCAAATTTCGGTACCTCAACGTGTCCTGGAACTGATCTTTACGCTACGAACTTTTCCTTGTATTGGACGAGCTCCGGTTCGGTGTATTATGATTATGTTATTGCTGAATATCCCTACGGAAACGGAAATGTAGTCGCATCACAGAATTGTTTGAATGGAACCAGTGCAGCGGTGACAAGTCCAAATATCTTACCGGGTAAATTGTACAGCTGGCAAGTACGGGCCACCACCGATTGCGATGCATGCAATAGTTCCTTTTCGTCTCCTTCGTATTTTCATGTTGCACCATCAATTTCACCGAGTGGTGTGGTGTATGTTTGCGATGGGTCAGGAACAACACTTTCAACTCCTGCCGTAAATGTTCCAAGTCCGGGGATCGTTTCGTATCAGTGGTATATAGATGGAAATCCAATTGTCGGAGCGACAGCAAATACGTACTACGCAACACAAAACGGCACCTATTATGTGAAAAACACTTATTCAGGAAGTGCTGTCTGTTCGGGTAGCTCAACGACTGTCCAAAGCCACAATGTCTATTTAACTATTTCTGCAACTCCGAGTGCCCCAATTCTCAGCACAAACTCACCGGTCTGTGAAGGGAGCACCTTGACCTTGTCTGCCGTTTATCAAAGTGGTAGCGCATACCACTGGACAGGGCCGAATGGCTTCAATTCAACCAATACGGCAATAGTCCTTCCGACTGTATCTTCTGTAGTCGCCGGAACCTACTACTGCTATACGACCCATGCAGGATGTCAAAGCCCTACGGCAACCATTGATGTACTGGTGAATCCGGCACCTACCGCTTCTTTTTCCTTCAGTGTTTCCGGAGATACTGTCGCTTTTGTTAATACCACAACCAATGCTTCCTCCGATTCCTGGAAATTTGGTGATGCACAAACATCAACCCCAACCAGTCCTTCCCATAAATACGTGACAGATAACTAC
>JADLBA010000253.1 GCA_020848015.1 Crocinitomicaceae bacterium
CAATTCACTGATGCCGGCAGAAGGCGTTACTTTCATCCTCGAAAACCGTTGACCTCCTTTGTATGCTCTATCAACTGATCCGGTTCAGCAATTCAGACTCTACCGATTTTACTATAAAGTTGGTGCTTTCACTGGCTATTCTTTGCTTGGCGGGGCCCCATATCATTCATATCGAAGGTGAACTCCCGGTTACGCTGCAAACCTTATTCATTCTGCTTTTTTCTATTGCATTCGGATGGAGAATCGGTGCATTGGCGACCCTTCTTTATATCATTACCGGCGCATTAGGAGTGCCCGTATTTGCAGGGCATACGGGAGGTTACTTGGAATTAGTGGGGCCCTTCGGTGGGTTCTTTTTCGGTTTTTTAACCGCTGCACTTATTTGTGGATTTTTAGCCGAATTACCGCAAATACAAAAAATTCTTCCCCATCTATTGCTCTGGTTCACCGGACATCTTATCATTTTATTGATGGGAGCCGTTTGGTTGAGACAATTGAATCCGCTGGAGTGGAAAAGCATGATATATGAGGCGTTGCCTGGAGCGGGGGCAAAATCAGCAGTTGGATTTTTTGTACTACAAACTTCTCGGAGAATTATCTTACTCAAAAAGAAAAGTGTCTGAGGTCGGCTTAGCGATGCTCTTCCCATCCTTCACAGTTTGAAAAATTTTGTAGCAATAAAATGCGGAATACTGGTGCGCAGTTCCGTAATTCGTATCTGATAATACCCGATGAATGGACTATATTCAATTTATCAATTGCGATGGTATTGCCGAAATAAGGCTGAATCGCCCAGACAAGTTCAATAGTTTCAACCGCCCGATGGCACTCGAAGTGCAGCAGGCTCTCGATACTGCTGCGACTGACGAAAGTGTCCGCACAGTGTTGATTACCGGTAATGGCAAGGCCTTTTCCGCAGGGCAGGATCTACAGGAAGCGACAGGTCCGCAAAGTCCCGGATTAAAAACTATTCTGAGGGAAGGGTATAATCCCATTGTATTAAAAATACGCGAAATGGGAAAGCCGGTGGTGGCAGCGGTCAATGGTGTTGCTGCCGGTGCGGGTGCAAATATTGCATTGGCATGTGATATTGTCGTGGCCAAAAAGTCTTCTTCTTTTATTCATGCATTTTCTAAGATCGGATTGATCCCCGACAGTGGGGGAACCTATACCCTTCCACGACTTATCGGTTTTCAAAAGGCAATGGCACTGATGATGCTCGGTGAAAGAGTGAGCGCCGAAGAGGCGGAGAATCTCGGAATGATTTATAAAGTATTCGATGATGATGAATTTGAACAGAAAACAGCATTGCTTGTAAAACAACTCAGTACTATGTCTCCCAGTGGACTATCTCTTACAAAAATTGCACTAAATAAGACGATGCACAATACCTTAGAAGAACAACTTGCTCTCGAAGAGAAATTGCAGTTGATCGCCGGAGATACCAGTGATTATCTTGAAGGAGTTACTGCATTTCTCGAAAAAAGACAAGCCGTTTTTACGGGAAAATAAATTATCCGGTAAAAAGAACCATTGAAAAAAGTACACCCATGAAATGGATTGATATTACAAATGAATTGCCCGCCGACCGGCAACGAGTGCTGGCATTTGTCCCCGGCAACAAGGTTTTTCTACCGGGAAAATCGGGGGAATTTGAAATACGCGAAGTTATTGTTCTTCATTTCAATCAGAATTTTTATGATGTGGGAACGGAAAAGTTTCTCAGGCACGGACCTCATTTCTGGCAGGGCGAAGGAAACTCGAATCACTTTTTCAGCGACATCACTCATTGGATGCCAATGCCCGGCAGCCCTTAATATCTTACTATCTCATGCAAAAAGAAATCATTGCCAACTGGAAATTCCTTCTCACTTACTACAAAGAGATTGCTGAAAAAGCGATGGCTCAGGTTGCCGATGAACGGTTGTTCTGGACTTTTTACAACGACTCCAACAGTCTTGCAATGCTTGTGCAACATATCAGCGGCAATATGCTTTCCCGCTTCACTAATTTTTTTGAAGAGGATGGCGAAAAACCCTGGCGCAACCGCGACAGGGAATTTGAATATGTGCTGACCTCGCGCAAACAAATGCTTGAAGAGTGGCAAAAAGGATGGGATTGTTTTTTTAATGTACTGAACAATCTAAAAGAAGAGGATCTTGAAAAAATGGTTTCCATTCGCAACGAGAAGCACACGGTGCTCGATGCCATCAACAGACAGCTCGCTCACTACAGTTACCATATCGGGCAGATTGTTTACCTGTCCAAAATGGTCGCCATTGAGGGGTGGAAAAGCCTGAGCATTCCTAAGAATAAATCAGACGATTCCAACAAAAAAAAATTTGGCGGGGATAACGGGTATCGCAACCTTCTACAATGATTCTGCCCACTGCATAGCCATGACAATGAATAGTGACAATAGAACAACAGTGAGGAAAACCTTATTATTTATCTGTGAATTATTTTTCTCAGTGTATTCGATTGGCCAGAGTCCCCAGTGTCTTTCCGGCAGATATGCTGATACTGCGTTGTTCGACAGCACTGAAATTGTCGTGTCGCAAAATATTGTCTATGGTCACGCTACGCATTTTTTAGGCGGCCAGGACAATGAGTTGCAACTGGATGCCTGGTATCCAGATACCTCAGTTGATCCCATTGATCTGCGGCCCCTGATTGTGCTGACGCACGGAGGTGCTTTTGCTGCAGGCAATCGCTCTGCGATGAATTTCCAGTGCATGGAATACGCCCGCCGGGGGTTTGTCGCAGTTACCATTTCATACCGCCTTGGCTGGAACTGCGACCCTAACAGCGGAATTCTTCTATGCGGATTATGCGGGCCGTTGCAAAACAACTTCAGAATGGCCGTGTATTCGGCTGTTCAGGATCACCGTGCGGCATTACGATACCTGGTGGATCACCAAGTTGAATACGGAATTGACACTAACTGGATTTATGCCGGAGGCGAAAGTGCAGGCTCCATTACCTCACTCGCTTCTGCATTTTGGGATCAGCAGGAAGCTGACGCTTTTGTGCCTTCCGCATCAGCGCTTCTTGGTGGGCTTAACGAGTCGGGCAACAATCTCACCGCCACTTATTCAATTAAAGGTATTGTCAATAATTGCGGTGCTGTGTTCAATATCAATGATATTGATACGAGTGAAGATATACCTGTCATTTCATTCCACGATCAAAACGATTGTGTTGTCCCCTACGCGAATGGGAGTGTACTGAACTGCTTTAACTGCACTTCTTTTCCTGCTGCCTCTGGATCATCAGCGATATATAACAAACAGTCATCTCTTGATATTTGTACAGAACTTAATACTGTCCAGCTCAGCCTTGGTCATTGTACATGGCCCGCTTTGTATGTAGTGAAAAGAGCGAGTTGTTTTATAAAAAGAATTCAATGCGGAGTTTGTACCAACAGCACCAATTTTAATATTTATGCAAGTTCGCCCTGTGCGGGATTAGGAGTAGTAGTACCTCCGGTTTCGGGATGCACTTATAGCAATGCCGTCAATTATTCACCCGGAGCAACAGAAGATGACGGCTCTTGTATTTTTTCAGGGGATAATTGCCCGGCAGACTTGAACTATGATCATGTAGTGGGGGTAGAAGACCTCATCTTGTTTATCGGGGCGTATGGAGATAC
>JADLBA010000254.1 GCA_020848015.1 Crocinitomicaceae bacterium
AGGTGTTCCCAGTTATAGCTCAGCGATGCGAGGTTGGCAAGTGGCTCACTGCAGAACTTCATTGCAAGACCTGTACAATAGAGGCTGTCTTTGTATTTTGACAATTCTGATGGGGGAAGTGTAAGGGCAAGGTAAACAGGAACCCTGGTGGCACCGGAGAGTATATTATTTAGAGTGGCCACTTCGTTACCTGCAATTAATTTATTGCTGTCTGTATTCAGCCACAACGAAGCCTGCCGGATAAAGCGGCGATTGCCGATCCATTCAAGACAAATGATTTTGACATCAGTGCGATAGGAGTATAGGTTTTGTAAGATCAACAATGGGTAGGTATCAGCATTGCCGTATGTGAACAATACTGTGTTTTGTTCAAGGCTGTTTAATACATTTCGATTGTACTCCATTTCTGCCGCCGAATAAACATTTGCATTTTTCAGTTTAGTGGCGAATGCAGTTATTTGTTGAGTATTTCCTTCGATCACGGACTTAAATAACATATCGTCCCACAACTCACTTTCTTCGGGGTGAAGCAGGTAGGCCGCATCAAGATCGGCAAGCGACTCCTCTGATTTATTTTTGTTGAGGTAAGAAGCATAATGTGAGGCAAATGAACCGGGAGATTTTATTTTTATCTGGTTGAGTAGTTGATCTAATTGCAGTTGTGTCTCCTTGCGAATGTTTCTTGACTCTCCGGTGGTGCCGGATTGGCGTATCATTTTGTATTTCTGCAACAATTCCTCCTCAGTTGGATCGTCATCCTTTTCAGTCAGCGAGCCAGACAGAGAAGAGTTTTGTGGTTGATTTATCTCAACTTGTCCATCCATAAGGAGAACTATCAGAAGAAAGGAACTGATAAAAAGAATACGCAACATCAGAGATCGTTTTATTTATCTTGTTTTGCGACAGTACAGCACATCCGGTAAAAGGTTCGCCTCGGCGTTTCTCTATTATTTCAGAGGTTTCTATTTGGACACGGCAATTACAGTAGATATTAAATCTACTTTTCCAAAGTCCGCCCTGAGTTGAATGGTTTGTCCACCGGTAAACGATACATTCTCCATTTTTCCCGTTACAGAAGAAACTTTTTCCCGGTAGTCATTTCCTATAGCAGCATCGAGTTTTTTCTCTATTTCATTATAGTCAACCGGCGACTTACTGATCAGAATTACAAAATAATCTTCCGTTCCTATTTCATCGGGGAAGAGAGAATGATCACGGGGAAAAAGGCGCGTTCCGGTAATGCCACAATACGGCGAATGTTTTTCAGTGTAGGGGAAGAGCCGGGATGAACTTCCATCGCTCTCCATCGCAAATACATATATATAACAGGCGATGTTGTTGGTTACCTGGAGTTTGAATTTTTCCCCCTTCTTCATTGGGCGTGAAGTATGAAAGTAGTTACCACCAGTGCTGTTCAAAGATAGGTTTTGGTCATCAGCGTTAAGGACAATACCAAGCTTTGCATCGAGTAATGATGTTTTTTCATCAGTGGCATTTCCCATTGGGTAAAGTCCAAAAGCCTCTTTTACAAAATACTCAAAGTCTGAATAGCTAATCCATCCGATCCCTTTTTTACCCCAGTCTTCTCCCCAGGAATTCATGATTTCAAAGCCGCCCATTTTTTGGGAAAAAGCATAATCATCATAGCCAATCACACACATGGCGTGTCCACCAAAGCCAGACATATTATAATCGGCATCTGTCGGAATCCACTTTTCCTGACCGAGCATATTTTGCATGAATGAACCGCCAACCATCATCCCAATTACCACTGGGGCGCCTTGCATGATATTCTGTTTGATGGCGAGCAGGTCAACACTGTTGGGGTCATCTCCTTTCGTGAGTCGCTGGTATCCATCAATTTTAAACTCCTCCGCCTTCTGAAGTTCAAATGAACCGGGCTTTTCGCTGCAACTCTGATCGGTATAAGGAAAGTCGTTGAAAGGCACCAGCCCTTTATTCTGCATCACCTTCATCGCTTCTGCGAGATAAGAGCCTTGGCAGCCTTCCAAAGCAATTTGGTTGTATAGAAAAGAAGGTGAAAAACTCACTTTATCGGGAGATTGGCCGGTTTCGCGTGCCTCCATTATAGAGCGTGCGCCGTAGGCAGATGCCCAAGCCACACACGATCCCTGTTGCCCTTGATTGAGGCGGTGAGGTGCATACTGAAGAAGGCTGATACGCTCGGGCATCGGATTGCGCAGGTTATCGGCCAGCGGCTCGTAGATTTCAGTAGCACTGTATTTTTTTATATCAAACTCAGCACCCTGCGAAAAAATTCCACTGATAGCTGTATTGTCAGAAAGACCAGTCATACACCCCTTTCCACCGAGAAAATAGAAGAGCGCACCAATAATGGCAACGATGATCAGCAACTTGGGGTTTCTTCCAAAAAGGCCCAAAAGAACCGGCAGCAAATTGGTGATAATATTTCCTCCACCGCCACCGCCACCTCCACGAGGTGTGCGGGGTTGGTAGCTGCTTTGTTCCTCGTCGCGCTCGATTCTGATTGGCATGGCAGGTGTGTTTATAGTGGCAATTGAAAAAAAATACTTTCTTATTATACCGTTTCTACTTACTGAAAAATCTTCTTATGGTTCGGAGATTATGCGAATAAAACCTTAGTCCCGAGTGAAAAATTCCATTGTGATCCAATACGTCAATACGTACTTTCCCGGAACAATGAATGATCGAAAAGGAGGATGTTTTTTCGTCTTTTATAATGATACCAACGTGGATCACTCGACCTTCTGTATTGTCAAAAAAAGCGAGATCACCCGTTTGTGATTCCTGTACAAAAGGGACAAGGGTTCCATATTCAACTTGTTGAGAAGCGTTGCGGGGAATATCTATTCCACACATTCGGAAAACGATCTGAGTAAATCCCGAACAGTCCATTCCAAGTGCAGTTCGACCTCCCCAGAGATAAGGGGTACCGAAAAAAATCTGTGCCGCTGCGGCGATGGAACTTTCAGAAGGAGTAATTGTCTTGCCAGATTCCTTTTCCGCCGAATTGCCATAGAGATATGCGCCTGCGGGAACTATTCGAGGGAGATCATTTCCTTCTGTCAATAGGAGGGGAGCAGAGGAAAGTACCTGGCGGTTTTGGGGCGGAGGCGCAGTGATAGCCACTTGTTTTTTATCAATCCATCCAGTGTATTGATCGTGGTGGAGGCGGCACAGGTACCATTTCTCATTCTGATCAAGAATATCCATGGTTTCACCAAAAATAACCTGGTTTACCATTTCACTTTTATCAGATGGCTCAAAGCGCATGGGTACTGCAGCCAAGTTGCAGATCGCTGTCTTTTCCATATTCAGGCGGGAAATTTAATCCGGATGATGGATTCTGCTTCGAGTGGAAGGTTTAAAATCAAAGGAGATGAAATTTCACATTGTTTTTAGTTACATCCTCTCGAATACACTTGTGGTGAACTATAGAACGTTTCAGTTGGCGAATAAAAGATGGAATAAACTTCTTAGCATGCTATTTAATTTCCTAAATATAAGGTGATTACAGTGTGAAAAGTAATGCGCCAAGTATATCGTGGTATTGGAATAACTTTTTCTGATTTTATAGGAGAAATTTCGTTAAAGCGGTAATTTTTTATGATGAAGCCCTAAAA
>JADLBA010000255.1 GCA_020848015.1 Crocinitomicaceae bacterium
CGGAATGAAGTGATGAGTATTCTCAAACAGAATATGCGCCCGGAATTCTTGAACCGCGTAGATGAAGTGATCATGTTCACTCCGCTGCGTAAAGAAGAAATTCATGGTGTAGTTAAACTTCAACTGGCTCTGCTGAGGAAACGATTAGAAACAAGCGATATTCACCTTGTATTTACGGAAGAGGTTATTAGATACCTGTCGGAAAAAGGATATGATCCGCAGTTCGGTGCCCGCCCGGTTAAACGAGTGATCCAGAAAGAGGTAATGAATGAACTTTCGAAGTATATACTCCGGGGGCAGATTGATAAATCGGAACCGGTCGTATTAGACGTATTTGACGGACAGATCGTTTTCAGAAAAAAGATCAAAGCCGACCACCTGATAGAAGTATAAAATTGATTCAAAAATGAAACCTCTGGAGGTAAGAACCGTTCAACAAGGAGATTGTTTCATTATTTGGGTTTTTGATTAATGGTCTGGTAAACCAATTGTTTTTTCTTAGTAAGCTCCGGAAATGACCCGGAGCTTTCTTTTTGTCACTCTTTCGTTCGTCAGCTTCTTTCTCATTCTTACAAAGTGATACTGGAGACTCTTAGGAAATAATATATTTTAAAAAAAATGAAACCTTATCGAAATAGCCCCCGTTAAAAAAACTGTCGGGTGTTTAATATACCCACCACCCCAACAGCATTAAAGCGCTTCTCTTTCAAGAGTAGTTAAGGTTAATTAAGGTTAAGCAAAAAGCAGCCTCCGAAACGTCGGAGGCTGTTTGTTTATAATCCAATGAACATTCTTTCGCCTCCCTGCTATAAGACAATGCTGTATTTTATCCCTATTGATGCAATAGAAGTTTCTTTGAATATATGACGACTGATTTCCTTGTTGCAAATATCATTCAGCACTAAAACCATACACCATCTTGAAATTATCAATCAAAAGCGAATTGCCAACCGGATTATATATCTTCACAAAGAGTGTATCATCTCCCGACCGGATTGGCTCTGTGATGCCAGAATAATAACTGAACTGCCAGGTATTGGCACGAGGTGATGGTTGCAGTATATGAACACCCGAGTGCCATATACTTTCTCCTCCCGATTGCAATTGTATCATTAACTCACCTTCGTTTTTCCAGTTTGAAAATTTCCGCAACCACTCTAAAGACACATACATCCTTTTTCCTGCATTCTCACGACCCGCCGGTATGGCGGCAATCAATGTTTCTTTTCCTTCAGGAATAATTCCGGAACGATGGCCGCTGAACGCATCGTCTGTTGTGTTAAGCGACGTGCTTTCCTCAAAATCAATTTTCAGAACAGACATTCCCGTAAGCCCTGAAGGGCACGGAGTATCAGGAGGGGATGAAAAAAAATGTGCTTTGGCTTTGTTGGTATCCAAAAACAAATAGGCATATTTGAATTTGTCCATCCCTTCCCAGGGAATGATAACATGAAAGCGCTGATAAGCCTGAATCTGTTGAATAGAAACAAATAGAAGGAGTACAACTGGGAGACAGTAGCGAAGCCATCGTTTCTTTACAGACAACAGCCCTGCCAACAATAGCACAAACCACGGCAGATGGTCTGCCATCGGCCTCATTCCAAAAGTTCCCTCGTAATGCCAGGCCCACCAAGAAGAGATCAGCCAACTATTCATAGCAAAAAAAATCCAGAACCAGTAGGCCGTTTCTATTCTCTTCCTCCACCACCACCATCCCGAAATGGCAATTAAAGCAATAGGTGCCCACAGAAAAAATCCGGCTCTGAAGCTGAAAAGTACGTTGAGCAATTCCGGGTGGAGAAAATCAAAACCTTCATCACCATAAGCATCAATCCACCACTGATCTACCTGCAGGTGATATAGAACACTTTGAATGCCCACCGGAGCCAATACAATAAGAAAACAGGGAAGAACTACTTTCCACCGGAATATTCCTTTTATCCATCGCACGAAAAGTGTCCATCTGCCGGCAATAAAAGGCAATGCGAGAACTGTCAATACATTGGAAGGCCGCGTCAATATCACAAGGCCCAATAGTAGAGCAATGAGGTAATACGATCTGGTGCTTCTGCTTTTCACAGACCTGTCGAATGCGAAGATCAACCAACTGATCAATGCAAATGAAAATGCGTGTGATTCGGACGGTTCAAATACAGTATAGAAAAAAAGATTAGTACCCAGAAAAATCGCTGCTGCTGCAATGGCAGCAGCCCTCTCTGAAACATACTGTGCGAGGTATTTCATCAGAAAATAAAGTCCGGTCATCACATAAAAAAGTGCGGCAATTCCCACTGATAACTGAAAAAAATACCCGTACCCATCCACACCATAACCAAAGAGCATCGAAAGAACACAAGCCATCAAAAAAAACGGCAGCAATAAAATAGCCTCGCCAGCGAAATACTTATTTACGAATTTCCCATTCGTATAATTGATGAAAGGTGCATAGCCATCATGGTTAAAATATTTTCTATTAATATCCCTGTAATAATCAAATTTAAAATCCTGGTAAATAAAGATAGCGGGGAGGTATGAGTAATAACCCAGCCCGTCACTGGAAATACATCGTTTGACTGCCTCTCCTCTCCAGGTATATCGGTTCATGGCCACTAATGATATAGCAGTACACAATACAATTACAGCGATACGCGGATGTGAACCAATAACAAAAAAAAGTGCTCTCAACTTCTGCTTCATAAGACACATTAATTTTGGTGTGAGGCCGCCTCTATGATTTCAATGGTGGTTGGGCTATCGCCTTCGCCACGCCAACGGCAAAGATTCAAGTGATCGCCAATATCAGCGGGAAAAAAATCATTTTTAATCACGGTGATAAGTGTTTCAATATCTTTCCCCTCATAGAAACAGGAATACACAGATCATTGAGTTCAAAAAATTTCTCAGACCTCTCTCTCTCTCTAACTAATCTTGCAAACCGGCACCGGTCAAATATGTTTTTTCTATGTATTCTCCTTCTGCGCCCTGCTGTTTTTACTACTGTAGCCGAAATAAACCGCGAGGCCAATGGCAAGCCAGATGATCAGCCGTATCCAGGTATCTAAAGGGAGAGACAGCATCATCAGCAGACAAGCTAAAATACCCAGTATAGGAATCACAGGAACAAACGGAGTGCGGAAAGCGCGGGGCAAGTCGGGCATGCGATATCTCATCACTAACACACCAAGACACACTAATGCAAATGCGAAGAGAGTACCAATACTAGTCATTTCGCCCACGACAGAAGCGGGAACAAATGCGGCAAAGAGACTCACAAAAAGCATGAACAACAGGTTAGATTTCGCAGGAGTTCTGAATTTTCCATGTACTTGGGAAAAAACTCTCGGCAAAAGTCCGTCTTTCGACATCGAGAAAAATACACGGCTTTGGCCGAGCAGCATCACCATAATCACAGATGCGTAACCGGCAAGAATAGCGATGATGATCGCCTTGTTCAGCCAGGGAAAGTCGGGAATGATGGTTCCATCGGGACCTGTATGCCCTATATGATCAATGGCAACCGCTACCGGTGCAATTCCATCCTGCCCTGCAAAGGATTGATAGTTGGCAACGCCGGTCATTACATGAGCAAAGAGAATATAAAGAATGGTGCAAATAAATAATGAAACGAGAATGCCGATCGGCATATCCCGCTTGGGGTTTTTAGCTTCCTGTGCAGCGGTTGAAACAGCGTCGAAACCGATATAGGCGAAGAAAATAATGCCGGCAGCGCGCAGTACGCCGCTCCATCCCATTTCTCCCCAGGTTCCCCTGTTGTCGGGAATGTAATCGCTGTAATTGGCCGTATCAATATAGCTCCAGCCGAGGCCAATAAATATCAATACTACCGCCACTTTCAGGGCAACGATCAATCCATTGACAAAGGCAGATTCTCTGGTTCCCCTGATCAGTACCAGCGACATCAGAACAACGATAAACACAGCGGGCAGATTGATGATCCCTGAAATAGTTTCACCGGCGGCATTGGTGGCAGTTTCAAACGGCGAAAGGGTGATCTTGGGATCCAGGTGAATACCGAAATAATCTCCCAGCAGTTTTTGCAAATAGCGCGACCAAGAAATGGATACGGTAGCTGCTCCCACTGCGTACTCGAGTACAAGATCCCATCCGATAATCCAGGCGATGAACTCACCCATCGTTGCATAACTGTAGGTATAAGCGCTCCCCGCTACCGGAATCATTGAAGCAAACTCGGCATAACACAGTCCGGCAAAAGCGCAACCTATCGCGGCAATGATGAATGAAATAGTAACCGCCGGCCCTGCATTGTTCGCTGCAGCCAGCCCTGTAATGGAAAAAAGACCTGCGCCTATAATAGCTCCTATACCCAGCGCTACCAGCGAGGTAGCACCCAAAGTCCGTTTCAACCCTCCCGCTTCCCCTTCTGCTTCCGCCATCAAGACCTTCATCGGTTTCTTTACCCAGAGATTGCTCATAGATTTGTAATAGTTGGTTGTGCTAAAGCGGCAAGTATAGGGGAAATTCAGCAATATCATATCCTGAGCGCAGGTATCTCAGAATATAAATTATATTTGGCCAACTTCTTTCTAAAAGAATTCTAACTACTCACTTAAATTTTAACTACTATGAAAAAGTTTTTATCCGTTTCTTTTGTCTTGGTTCTGCTGACTTTTGCCTCTGCTATTCCGGCACAAGCCCAGAACACACTTACTTTCAGCCAAAGCCTTATTGTAGGTAGCACCAATCAGACAGTGCCCAGCGGCAAGGTCTGGAAGGTAGAAGCTATTTTTGGAGAACAGGTCAATCAATGCGTACCGGTGGACTGTTTAAGCCCTGGTAGGTTTGCCAAAGGAATCGTGACCTCAATGTATGTCAACAATGTCTTTGTCCCTTCTACCATGCGGGCGTTCAAAAATCAGTATCATGACTATTACTACGACAGTATCTGTACAAGCTACGGCTCTTATACCGATTTGTCTTGCAATAACAAAGCAGCAGATCCCAATGTCCTCCCGATGTGGCTTCCCAGCGGCACAGTACTCGCTTCCGGCGGAAATACGACTTATGTAA
>JADLBA010000256.1 GCA_020848015.1 Crocinitomicaceae bacterium
AGTGCAATGTCAATGCTGTTACATACATTTATATACCAATTCTATTATTAATTTCATCTCTATGTCTCTACCTAAAGTCGTTTTCACTTACTAACGCTGTAAGAGATCATTCACTGTGGAATATAACAGATGAGATTTTAGATTTTGACGGTTGACTTCTGACGTTTCACGGTCAACATACCACTAATTCAATAGCACAGAAAACCTGACCGTTTTAACGGGGAGTGTGTGGGCGCCATCGGATGCAACAAAGCTGATAGTTCCCTGTGCGCTGCCTTTTTGCTGATCACGTAACGAAGCCTTCTGCACGAATTCTACCTGGCCTTCAAATACCTGAAGGCGTGCGTTATGTTCGGCACTCTTTCGTTTCTGCACTGCACCCACTTCATCAAATTTTCCGTATAACCTGACATTATCGGATCCTGAAATTTCTATTTCGGTGGGCGAAGGCCCGTTCTTAGATGAATATTGTGAGCAGATAAACCATCCTTTATCTATTGATGCGGCGAGATGAATTTCATAGCTGCCGTCATTAAGCTTTTTTGTAAAAAATGTCCATTCTACCGGTTCCTGTGCGTATAGCCCGCACATAAAAAATAAGCTCACCAGCGTCATAAAAATCTTTTTCATCTGCATATCTTTTATTTTTTCATGATTTTAAATTAACAAGAAATGTTGAATAAAAGAAATTCATTGCACCGGCCCATGAATCATATTTCCGGGAACCGGGTCTGCGAGCATGGGATCTTTCAGGAGGGACGAATCCAGCAGGGTATGCAGAAAAGATACAAGATATTTTATTTCCATTTTCTCCAGTGGTTTTCCGTGCAGAATTAGGGAATCTGTTGTAGCATCAGAAGGGGAACGGGTCTGCCAGTGATTAATGGCAGTGGAGAGCCCCCAGTAGCGCCCATCGTGCATATAAGGATCTGTGCGGGAAATATTTCTGAGCGATGGTGTTTTAAATTTGAGCGAATCAGTTGTATTGCCGGTAATGATCATCCTGCCAAAATCATTCAAAAAAGTATCTACGGCTAACCCTATATTGTGATATTTCAGATCGGTGAATAAAGGTTCCGTATGACACTCGGCACAACGCTGTTTGAAAATACGATATCCCTGTTCCTCCCATTCATTAAAGATTGCTTTCCCCTTTTTCATCCGATCGTATTTGGCATCTGCCGACACAATATTCCCGGTAAACTGCGCCAGCGCCCATAGCACCCGCTGGGTATTGACGGTGTCGCCGCCAAAAGCAGCCCTAAACATTTTTTTATATACCGCGTCTGCCTTTATAGTTGCAATAATGCTGTCAATGGTATTGTCCATCTCATCCCGACCTGTCATTGGCGAAAGCGGTTGTAATTCTATATGATTGATGCCACCGTCAAAATGAAATTCTTTTTGCCAGGCAAGATTAAAAAGGGGCGGCGCATTGCGCCTGGTAAACCTGCTGTTTACACCATGACTGAATACATGCTGAAAGTCTGCAAATGCCGCAAACTGCTGATGGCAGGATGCACACGCTGTATACCCATCCTTCGATAAACGTCCGTCATAAAAAAGTTTCCTGCCCAGTTCAAAACCTTCCCTGGTGAGTGGATTGTTTTTGAAATTATACACTGGCCTGGGAAAACCTGCTGGTATCTTTTGTTTCATTGGATGCGGTGGCTCATTGCTTTCTATAAAAGAGAATTGCAATGCTACCAGCGCCATCAGCGATGCAGTAATGAATAATATGGTGAGCAATGTTTTGATCAGGGCGATACCGATTGAATGCTGAACATTTGTAAATAGTTTTCGGAAAATTGTTTTGCCAGTTGTCCGGGAACAGTACAGGCAGGGTGTTCGGCAATAGGAAGCCGGTACACTCCCGTAAACCACTTATTGATATCAGCGGCTCTATCTCTCCGTGTTGCTTTCCCTTGTACAATATCAGACGGCATCGGTAAAGGCAGCGATACTCTGCCCGTAACATTATACTTTCCATCAAATCCGCCTATATGATATTCAATCAAATGATGTGGTAAGTTGGATGCCGGTGATCGTCCCTCCAGCTTTGCCATCACATAACCGCTTTTCCAGGTCCAAAACATATCATTCAACGGATCAAGGGCGCCGGTTTGTATACCGCTTACATTTTTCAGGCTGTCTACACCAAGCAAAAAGGATATTTTATTGTAACGCCCGGCAGGAAGCTTGAGCACAATCTTTTTTGAGTCCGGTTTATTTTCATCAATAAGAAAATACAAATCGAGCAGCCGATGGACTTTTCCAGTTATACTATCCGCAAACTCAATATTGCTAATATAGTACCTGAATTTGGTGACAGCGAACTGCTCCCCCAGGCTATTTTTGAATACACTGTCAATATTCACCAGGCGTTCGCCTACCCTGTTATGAAACTGCAAAGTGACAATGCCGGACTTATCCTGCACATGTACATCGTCCTTCGTCAATACATAAAAAGTCATCAGCGCTACAAATAAGTTCACCTGGTACTTCATGTCATCTGATTGAATAAATATCAGTGTATAAAAATAATTAAATATTGTGGTGTAGCCCTCCTATTCAGTGTATTTCAATTTTTTGCACCTACAACACTCTCCGTCCGGCGACGTACCGACAGGCAGCCTGTTCTACGGGTGGATGTCCGGTTGAATGACCACTATTCTGAAATAGATTGACAGCCGTCATAGTCTGCGAGGTTTTACGGGTATTATTTTGCATTGGTGTAAAATTAACGCCATTACACAAAACTGCTCATTCACGCAACAACAAAACAATTATGAAAAAAAATTATTTGTCTCTCCTGATTTTGTTTTCC
>JADLBA010000257.1 GCA_020848015.1 Crocinitomicaceae bacterium
AGCTTAATTAATCATTCCAAAAAAATATTTACCAGCTAATGATAACTCTTCCATTTCCTCCGTTCGGGGTGCCTCCAGTGGCAGTGCCGCTCAAATAATCGGCATCACCTGTCATTGGGGGAGTAGCACCAGAACCCTGAAGTGTTTGTGCATTAAATACGCTGGCGCCTCCTATATATCCTGAACCTCCACCAGCGCCACCGTGGTCACCGCTAACACCGGATGCTCCTCCGCCACCGAAATACCCGCCACCACCACCACCACCTGCCCACCCTGAGGTATTACTACCGCCTTGGTATTGGCTTCCCGACTGTGCTGTGCCACCATTTCCTGTACCGCCACTTCCGCCAGAAGATTGTGTGCCCCCTGCTCCCGAACCGGAACCGGAGCCAAGTGCACCATTAGTACCGCCGCCGGCACCACCAAAATTATCATTTCCTCCCATATAACCTCCACCCCCGCCGCCACCGGCAGTCATCAGATCAATGGTATTTGAAATATCGCGCAGAGATGTACGCCCACCACCAGAACCACCACCATTACCACCATCGGGATAGGTCCATCCTCCGCCACCAAATTCATAGGTTCCAACCGTGTGATTAAGGTCACCGCCTCCACCCACCAATATTTTAAATTGTTGCCCGGGAGTTACTGAAATATAACCATCTGTATATCCACCGGCTCCACCATTCGCATTGTTACCACCGCCGCCCGCTCCCCACATTTTTACAAAAATGGTGCTTACACACGATGGAACTGCAAATGTCTGATAGTCTCCAGTATAAGTGAATATCTGTTTACCAGTCATCGAAATAGTTACCTCATCATAGGTGCTGAAGCAAGTATTGCTCACTGTCCATCGTAGCAGGTATATTCCGCTACCGGTAAATGTTGAATTGTGAGCAGAGGAATTCCCAAAACTCCCACCTGACCCGGACTGTATAGTCCATTCACCTGTATTGCTGCCCGGATCACTGCCTTCCAGTGTAGTCGTGCAAATAACTTCACTCTGATCTGTCCCTGCGGTTACACCAGTAGGTGTATCTAAAATCGTCAGTGTCGCAGCATCAGAAATATCGTCAGAGCAGATACCAACAATTCTAAGCCGGTATTGGTAATTATTGAAAGTTTCAGGCACATTGTTTACAGTCAGAGTAGCCATTTGTGCTCCAGAATAAGTGATTGAATTACTAATGTCATTCCATGAACTGCCATTGTCTGTACTGAGTTGCCACTGGTAAGTAAGTCCATTGCCATATCCACCAGACGAAAACTGTACATTACTATTTATACAAACAGTTTGGGACAATGGCTGTAAATTTATCTCGTTCACCGGAATGCACTTACCACACCATTCAAACCAACTGTTGGCAAACCAAAAATTAAAACACCCTGATGAGGTATTGAAAAGCAACAGTCCGTCAGCAGGGTCTGCTATGGCATCACGCTCCGATTCAGTTAGCCGAGGCATCAGCACTCCTTTTGAAGTAGAAATTATATCGAGCATTGCGCTCGGGTCAGGAATACCGCTGTTATCGCTGATTCTTATTCCCTGTGCAAACATGATTACCGATCCCATGAATCCAGTAAAAAAAACAAATCCTCTTTTCAATAACATTTTCATTGGAGTTTAATATTAGTACAAGAAAAGCAAAGGAATATCCATTGCACTATTGCTTCACCATTGATTTATTTCATCAGGGTCACATTGCCCTTCAGTACACCTTCCTCTGAACTACTACTTCCTGAACACAGGGTGGTGTATTTTGCAATGTAATAATATACTCCTTCGTTTATCTCATTGGCTTCTCCCTCTCCATTCCAACGAATATACGGATCCTCTGACCGGAAAATTTCTGTGCCCCAACGGTTATACACTACAAACTCATACTTCCCAATTCTGTGTAATGATCCTTCTATTCCGAACCCTTTGTTTTTATCATCTCCGTTCGGAGTAAATACATTCGGAAAAAAGTAATCACTATAACCTTCCGGATAGAAAAAGAGGTGAAGCGAAACTAAACTATCACATCCGTGTGAGGATAACAGTTCCAGTTCATACAGTCCCGCTTCCGTAAAAACATAACCTCCTGCTATATAAGGTTGATTATAACAAGCGGTATCAAAAACTTCCACAAAATAATTTTCATAGGATGAAATATTCAGCGTGACAACCGAGTCGCAGCCATTGGCCGTTGTGAGTGGTACTTCATACACTCCCGCCTCAGAATAAGTATTTCCACCAAGTTGAAAAACTTCGCCGGGGCAAAGACTCACCGGCTGATTAATACTATATACCGGATTAACAAAGAGGTCGAGTGTAACCAGTGAATCGCATCCGCTGGCAGCCAGAAATGCGTGTGGATAAGAGCCTGTCTGAATATAATTTATTCCATTGTAATTATATGATTCACCCTGACAAATGGTTTGTGGGAGTGTGAGTTCATACAGTGGATTCACATCGAGATAAAGATTCACCAGCGAATCGCAACCGGAAGATGTCTGCAGTACAACTTCATACACTCCCGGAAGATCAAAACTATTTTCTCCCACACTGAAACTCTCTCCTTCGCAAATGGATGCCACCACTTCTTCACTATAAATAGGGTTCAATTCGAGGTTTAATATTACAAGAGAGTCGCAACCTTGTGCCGACTGGAACATAAACGGATATGAACCCGATTCCGCAAAGGATGACCCGTTAAAAGAATACGTTTCACCGTTGCAAATTTCTTCGTTGACATTGATCTGGTAAACCGGGTTTACATCCAACTGCAGCGTAACAATAGAGTCGCAACCGGTGGCTGCCGAAAATGTTTTAAGATATATTCCTTCCACATTTAATTCCTCATCGCCAAACAAATAGGAATTTCCCTGACATAATTCTTCCTGTATATTGTTCGTCACAATATAATGGATTGAGATTTCAGCTGTATCAGACAATACCGCACAAAGTCCTTCATAACCGGAAATAATATATTCACCGGAATTTTCTTCGGAAAAATCAGTGATGGAAACCTCGTTTCCGGTTGCAGTAAAATTATTGGGACCGCTCCATTGATAAAGCCCGCCAGGCACACTTGCCACCACCATGTTCAATTCATCTCCTTCGCACACTACTTCTGAAGTAAGTTCGATCTGGTAACGATAAGAGGCATAGTCGCTAAAATATCCATAGCGGCATCCGGTATTAGACCCACCATGTATCACACCGAGATGAAAACGGAACTGATTATTCTCGAGACGCGATGCCATCCCTGTGGGAACTACCGAGCTTGCATTGAACTGTGCATACATCCATGAGTTGTTGGTACCTGCTACTGGTTGAAAGGCAGAGGCGGGAATTGCCAATGGATCTCCGTTCAACACGAACGAATTTTCTCCACCGGCGGGGACAAGAATATTCAATGCAAAAAATTCATTGGTAGATCTGACAAAAGCAACAGAATTGGAACCGGTACACTCCACCGGAGGCAAAAGCGCTCCTCCCACCTCACAGCCAAAACCAGAAGTATGTAATACATATACTTGTGCCGATGAAGTAACATAAGCAGTAGGATTTGACAGAGTGTGTGTATAAGTCTGACCCGAATTAAGCGTTGCGACAAGACCACCATCAACAAAAACATTTGTCGCATTGGAAACAGCCAGCACATAAACTTTGTCTGGGCCGTTGAGGTATCCTTTGATCGCAATGTATTCATCACCGGTAATGGGTACCGGCACGATCTGATCTCCCATGATATCCGCGCATCCTCCATAGGGAGTACCTTCCATGGTATCATCGCTGATTGTGATGGCGACCGGGCGGTTAGATGAAACGTAAGATCCGCCGGGATGAAGGGAGGCCAGTGTTGACGTGGCCTCTGCTGAATAAGTCTGCCCCTTGTTCAGAACAATGGTAAAAGGAGTATTCGCAGCATGGCCAACAATACCCTGCGTGGGTGTAATCGTAACATTAGTATTGTCTTCGGTGGCAACAATGTTGAAAGCCGAACGCGCATAGCTCGCATTGTTGAGATAACTCTGGAAAGGGGTAAAAAAAGAAGTGCCGAGACCATTGCGACCCTTGAGTGTAAAAATATCAGGATTACAAGCACATGTAGGATTGATCTCATAATAGGCCATGATAGATGATGTGGAAGAAATTTTGAATCCGTAATTCAATACCGCATCAGCCGGTTTGTTTTCGATCATATCAATCCACGGAGTAAGGTCGAGGGTCTGTGCTTCGTTGATGCCGAGCACAATAGTTTGAGGAGGAAATGACGGATTGGCGGGTTGAGAAACAAAGATAGTAGCGGGCTGGTTCAAACTGGCAAACCGCATTACGATAGGCCGGTCACCATGGCTCGACGCTACTTCAGGAGCAACGAACCAAAAAGTCGTATCTGTCTGCGCCGCTATATGGACAAATGACAAAAGTATTGCAGTGATTGCAAACAGTAATTTAGTCATGCTTTAAGGATTAAGTTCCAAATCTAAAAAAGAATATGATACATCAGAAGTCAACCGAAATCAGCATCAATATCACAATCCCATTATTGTCCTATCATTACTGTTTCCGCAATTTCTCCTACCTTCGCCGTATGGTTTCATCCACGCAAACGGCAAATGGAAGGCTGATCCTCGCTGTCTTTATCCTGCTGGCAATATTTAACCTCTTCTACTGGCCGGGAAAATTTATCGGGAATTCTCTTGCCGTCACCGGCAGTTTTTATTCTGCTGTGAAAAGTCATCTAGGCTTGTTTCTGCTCTTGGAATTTTTAGCTGTCGCCAGCCTTTTTGTGGACATGATTGTGCATTTCGATCATCTCACTCACCGGGCAGGAAAGATCCGCTTTGGACTCACCGCATTGCTCTTCGCGGCATTTATCGCCAGGTTGATATTAGAAGTGATTGATATGTATATGAAGGGTTACTGAAAGACCTACGACTGACCCTGCATAATCAATCAAAGATCGGCAATTCGAAAGGAATTTTTTAAATTTATATCCTTGTAATGGGAGCTACAAGAACAGATGCTCTATTTGCTGTAATTAATTCAGGTAAGAAAAAGACATCGGTTTCGGTTTCAACCTGATGCTGCATTTTTTAATTTAGAAATTCGTTTTTTTCAAACAAATTGTTAACAAGCCCATATAGCGCCTAAAATATCATAGATTAGCTATGACTTTATGAAATCTATATTATGGATTA
>JADLBA010000258.1 GCA_020848015.1 Crocinitomicaceae bacterium
AGAATCATTGTATAAAACCATTGACAGACAGAAAGAGGACACAAAGATTATTTATGGTCTCAGCACTGATAATAAATTAGAAGAAAAGCACTGGCAGGAATTACTGAAGAGTATTGACCGTGCAAAAAAAATTCTCGTCCTCTGTGGTCAGCTTCCCCCTGATTTTTTATTAAATGATTCTCTTGTACAGTTGTGCAACGATCCGCGAATTTGTGTGCTGACGGAAAGTCATTCAAACCTCGTACACGATTATTTTATAGGTACAATAGACCGGTTGATTATTGGATTTGACGAAGAGCAAATAGCTTTTTTTAGACCCGACATTCTGATCACACTCGGCAACAATATTATTAGCCGTAAGATTAAGGCATACCTTAGAGAAGGAAATGCAGAGCATTGGCACATAGATGCTGCTGCCGAACCGCTCGATACTTTTCAGCGGTTAAAGAAAATTGTTCCTCTCTCGCCTCGGCAGTTCATTGTTGAGTGGGTTCAACGGCATAAGCCGCAAAGTGGAAACTATGCAACACTTCTGAGCGCAATGCATCTTCAGAATAGAAATTCGGCAACATCTTTCATTGAAAGTACGAGATTTTGCGACCTCAGTGCAATGGCCACGATCGTTTCATTTCTGCCGGATGGGAGTTGCCTGCAAATGGCCAATAGTGCGGTAGTGCGATATATTCAACTGTTTGACCCTCGTGCCGATATCCGCTATTTCGCAAACCGTGGGGTCAGCGGCATTGATGGATGCACGAGTACTGCTGCGGGAGCCGCCTATGCTTCAGGACAATTGACCACGCTGATCACCGGAGATATTGCTTTTCTCTATGATAGTAATGCATTTTGGAATAATTATATCAGCGATCATCTCAAGATCATAGTGCTGAACAATGCTGGAGGCGGAATTTTTAGAATTATTGAAGGTCCTTCGTCTTCTGAGGCAATGGAGGAGTTTTTTGAAACCCACCATAACCGCACAGCAGAAGCACTTGCAGCCATGTATGGCATCCCGTATTTATCTGCTGCCGATAGCAATGAACTGAGTAAGGGGCTTTCAGCACTTTATCATTCTAAGGGGTGTATGGTTCTCGAAGTTCATACCCCGAGACTTGAAAACGACAAGGTTCTGAAGGACTGTTTTAAAATGATAAAAAATAATCAACTGCAACTGAGAAATGAATCGTTACAACTGGACAAGCATTAAAGAGTACAGCGATATTCGCTTTGAATTTTTTGAAGGAATAGCGAAGATTACTATCAATCGCCCGCAGGTATATAATGCATTTCGCCCGGAAACAAACCGGCAGATGATTGAAGCGATGGACATTTGTCGCGAGCAGCAGGATGTGGCGGTCGTGATTCTTACGGGTGAAGGCGATAAGGCTTTTTGCAGCGGAGGTGATCAGAATGTAAAGGGCATCGGCGGTTATGTAGATGAAAACGGAGTGCCGAGGTTGAATGTACTTGATCTGCACAAGCGCATCCGCGAAATACCAAAGCCCGTTATTGCTATGGTCAATGGTTATGCTATCGGCGGAGGTCACGTACTGCACGTAGTGTGTGATCTCACATTGGCTTCGGAAAATGCCCGTTTCGGCCAGACAGGGCCGAAGGTCGGAAGTTTTGATGCCGGTTTCGGCAGTAGCTATCTTGCGCGACACGTTGGGCAAAAAAAAGCACGAGAAATATGGTTCCTGTGCGAACAATACACTGCGCAAGAAGCCTTCGATATGGGAATGGTGAATAAGGTAGTTCCGCTCGATGACCTGGAGCATGAAACCGTGAGATGGTGTAAGACCATGATGAAAAGAAGCCCTCTTGCATTGCGCATGATCAAGCGCGGACTCAATGCAGAACTCGACGGACAAAGGGGGATGATGGAATTTGCCGGTGATGCTACTCTCCTTTATTACCTTACAGAAGAGGCTCAGGAAGGAAAAATGGCATTTTTGGAAAAAAGGACTCCCGACTTTCAAAAGTTTCCAAAATTCCCATGATGCGAAAAATTTCATCTGGTAGCAAGCGGTGATAATCATAGTTGAACTCACAATATAATCATTGAACAGCTCAACGATAAAAGCCTGGATGGGCGCAATGCGATTGCGTACACTTCCGTTGGCGGCAGCAAGCATTATCGCAGGAAGTGCGGTTTCTCCTACCGGTTCTTCCAGATGGCCCTCCATATTCTCTCTTGCTCTGCTGACCACCTTACTACTGCAGGTGCTTTCAAATCTTGCGAATGACTACGGCGATTTTTCACACGGACTTGACAGCGAAAACCGAATTGGCCCACAACGAGCCATGCAAGGAGGAAAAATTGGAAAAAATGAGATGAAAAGAGGTCTTCTCATTGTTTCATTGCTAACCCTGATATCTGGTATTCTTCTTCTTTATGTCGCTTTTTCGACCGAACAAATGTTCGGTAGTGCATTATTATTTCTTTTGATAGGTTTTCTTGCAATCGGTGCTTCTATAAAATACACAGCAGGCCACAAACCTTATGGTTACCGCGGTTGGGGAGATATGTCAGTATTTCTCTTTTTTGGGATCATTGGCGTATGTGGGACGGCATTTCTCCATACAAAAAGTTTTGACCCTAACACATTGCTTCCCGCACTGACTATCGGATGCCTGAGTACAGCAGTGCTGAATCTTAATAACCTTAGAGATCACGAAAACGATCGTGCCGGAGGGAAAATAACATTAGTGGTGAAAATGGGTTATGAAAAAGGAAAACGCTATCACTTGCTGCTTCTCTGTGTTGCTCTCCTATCTGCCATAACTTGGTTGATAGTTACCGGAAGAGACACCGTCAGTTATATTATTCTCCTTCCATTTGTTTTGCTGGTCTTCCACGCTATAAAGGTGATGCGATGTAAGAGTCCCGCACAATTAGATTCTGAACTGAAGAAAGTAGCATTGTCAACTTTTACTTTTGCATTATTACTTTTGCTCTTGTATTTGGTTTGAAAAAAAGAGAGCGCTACGATTGAAAAAAGGAAGCTCCTCCACATTTTTTACGAGTAACATTAGAAACGCCCTATGCCAAAATCTTCCGGATTAATTGGAATTGACATTGCTTACCTGATAGCCCTCTTCGGAACCATGGCGGGAAACTGCATTTTTGTTTTGGGGGGAAAAGGACCTTACCTCACCCAAATGCATTTCTTTTTGGTATTTGATATATTTCCCGCTCTTTTTTTCTTTCTCAATGGAATGACCGTAACCCTTACCATGAGAGATAAAAAGGTGAGCAATCGAAAATTGCTTGCTTACCTTGGGAAAAGAGGTGCGGTATTCTTTATAGTCGGATTGATATTTTGTAC
>JADLBA010000259.1 GCA_020848015.1 Crocinitomicaceae bacterium
CAGCTAATTAAATCAACAGATAATTTTTAGAGGAGCCCTAAAGATTTGGGCAATTTCATTTAGGCTATGACAGATCACATCTCCCATAGAATAATCTTCCTATCGTCGCTGCACGATAAAAAGCGGCTATTGCCGAGCCATAGAAGATCGTTCACCGAGTGAGTATGTCCTCCCGAAGCTGGATCAATGCGCCCCAAAGCATCAAAGCTCTGTGGACTCCATAGCTTGATGGTCTTATCTCTGCTGGCTGTCACACAGTTCTTTCCATCGGGAGAAAAAGCAATAGAGTATATAGCAAAATTATGGGCAGGGATTTTCATCAGCGAGCGAAAGGAATCTTCCGTATGAAAGAGGTGCAGACAGGCATCTTTACCGCCGCTCACCAGGACTTTTTTTTGCGGGTGCCAAGCCACCGAAGTCGCGCCTTCACTATGGGCATGGAGTGTATATAACTCGTTAAAAAAAGCGGTATCTACAATTCTTACTTTTCCCTCACCACAAGCAATGGCTAATAAGGTTCCGTCGGGAGAAAGCGCCAACTGCCTTATTTTTTCAGTAGAAAAAGGAATATTTCTCAGCAATTCAAAATCGGGAAGCCTCCATACGGAAAGGCATCCATCTCCTCCTGCGGCGTAAAGAAGCGACTGTGAAGTATCCTCCACAAGGTCGTACACCCCTTTTTGGTGTATAGTGAGGTGGCGAACTTCACTTTTGTTTTTGGTATCAATAACGTGAATGCCGCCAGCAGCATTCCCCGCTACCAGCAGATTGAACCGGAGGAGGTATTTAATACAGTACGGCGACTGATCCAGTTTTACGACAAAAGGCTGCTGTTGCAAACTTTTCACACTCCACTCAACGATATATCTGTCGCCGGATGCAGAAAAAAATGTGCCCGGTGTTCTTCCTTCCGCCAATCCGTAAACCGCCGCCGAATGGTCTGAAAAGATATGCATTTTTCTGACTGTTGTGTCCATGATGGCCAAAATTAGTGTGCGGTTATCTTTGCATCCGCTAATTTTTTTTACCGCTTAGAGAAACCGAATTGCTATGACCACTCCGTCTATTCCCAAAGGCACCCGCGACTTCGCCCCGGAAGTTATGGGGAAGCGCAACTACATCTTTTCCGTGATACGGAAAACGTTTGAACGTTTCGGTTACCTACCACTGGAAACTCCTTCGCTGGAAAATCTCGACACCCTTACCGGTAAATACGGCGAAGAGGGCGACCAGCTTATTTTTAAAGTGCTGAACAACGGCGATTTTTTGAAAGCGGCAAACGAAGAAGCACTGCAAAAACGCGACTCAAAAAAATTGGCTATTAGTATCTGTGATCGTGCTCTGCGCTATGATCTCACGGTGCCTTTTGCCCGTTTTGTGGCAATGAACAGGCACCAACTCGCCTTCCCGTTTAAACGCTACCAGATACAACCGGTGTGGAGAGCGGATCGCCCGCAAAAAGGGAGATACCGCGAATTTTACCAATGCGATGCTGATGTGGTGGGGAGCAACAGCCTGCTGAATGAGGTAGAGTTGGTACAGATATTTGATCAGGCTTTGAGTGAGCTAAATATTCCTTCCTTTACCATCCGGATTAATAACCGGAAAATACTGAGTGGTATCGCCGAAATTGCCGGTGTGGCACACCGAATGATGGAGATGACCATTGCAATTGACAAGCTCGATAAGACCGGCGAGGAAGGGGTGATCAGAGAATTGACAGAAAGAGGCTTTGGTGAAAATAGTATTGATGTTATAAAAAGCCTGCTCTTATTGAAAGGGACTAACGAAGAAAAATTAGCTCACTTACAATCTCTTCTGAAAGATTCATCAATGGGACAGAAGGGTGTGGAAGAACTGAATTATATTTTTTCCTATTCTGCTGAGTTAGGTCTTCGCAGAGGAAAAGTCGAATTCGACATAACACTGGCGCGTGGGCTGAATTATTACACAGGTGCCATCTTTGAAGTGAAAGCAGACAATGTGGAAATGGGGAGTATTTGCGGCGGCGGGCGATACGATGATCTCACGGGCATTTTCGGTCTGCCCGGAGTCTCTGGTGTAGGCATTTCTTTTGGCGCTGACCGCATCTGCGATGTAATGAATGAACTGCAGTTATTTCCAAGCTCTGCCGCGCAAACCACTCGGTTATTGTTTGCCAACTTCGGAGCGGCAGAAGAGAAATACTCTATGCAACTATTGAAAAAAGTGAGGCAGGCCGGGGTTAATGCAGAAATCTATCCCGAAGCGGTGAAAATAAAGAAACAATTCAAATATGCGGACGATAAAGGAATCCCTTTTGTGGCTTCTGTGGGCAACGATGAGATGAATGCGGGCTTGGTTTCTGTTAGAAATATGCAAAGCGGCGAGCAAAAGAAACTACCGTTTGAAGCACTCATTGCTGAGTTAGAAGGTTAAACATCGGATATTTTATAGTCATGGTAGCGAGACTGATATTCATTCCTTTTTTCTGCAAAAGATAATATAGCCGCTATTTTCGTATTATATATTTTCCTTTTCAGTAAGGAAAATTGAATTAAAATAGCTTCTTCAGCTTTCGTCTTTTGTTCTCCTTAGTCTCTGATGCATCAGGGGTGAAAGCAGAGAACAGGAAGGAAGGGAATACTCAAATAGAGGAGACTTTATTTTCTTCAGGGAGCTATTGAGATGAACTGATTCAGGAAGCAATTGCCATTTCGGTTTGCAATTATTTTAGCAGTATTTGAACTTCCGAAAGTATCCAAGCTGAGCCACCACACGACTTCATGACAAGATTCCGTCCGTTGATAAAAACGTTAAAGTTTTGGGCGCACATTTCAAAAAGGGCTTTTATGTCTGATACTAATTGTCAAATTAATATTTTCAAATTGAAAACAACTGGAGAGATAATTAGGGAACTTCGGGAAGCAAAAGATCTTCTGCTAAGACAAGTAGCAGCAAAACTCGATATAGACACAGCTATTTTAAGCAAAATAGAAAGAGGAGAAAGGAAAGCCACAAGAGAACAAATTGTGTCTCTTGCCAAAATTCTCGACCATAAAAAAATGACTTACTTATTCAGTATCTGAGTGAGAAGATTGCTTTTGAAATTGCAGACGATGACCTTTGTCACATGGTAAACCGCATTAGACTTCATTCGCGTAATAAACCACACCTTGGATTGTGTCCATTTGAGAAATTGCACATAATGATTGTACGCTCTGTAAAAAACAATGAAGCTGCTGGCGAGCAATTTGAGGTGAGACAGGAAATTTCGGTCATGTTCACCAGCCGCAGTAATTCGGAGAAATTCAACCACTCCGCTGAAAGCATCCATC
>JADLBA010000260.1 GCA_020848015.1 Crocinitomicaceae bacterium
CTGAGTTTTTTCTTTACCGCTGAAGAACTGCACATCATCAATAATGAGCACATCCATCATTTGGTAAAAGTGTGAAAAATCGTTCAGGGTATTGTTTCTTACGGCATCAACAAACTGGTGAGTAAACTTTTCGGAACTGACGTAGAGTACAATTTTTTCAGGAAATTTATTCTTGATCTCGATACCGATGGCATGGGCAAGATGCGTTTTTCCAAGCCCAACTCCTCCATATATAAGGAGAGGATTAAAGGCAGTACCTCCTGGTTTGTTAGCTACTGCATAACCGGCACTGCGTGCAAGACGGTTACAGTCTCCCTCGATAAAATAATCGAAGGAATAATTCGGGTTGAGATTCGAGTCAACATTCAACTTCCGGAGGCCGGGAATAATAAACGGATTCTTGATCGGATTCTCCCCAAGATCCAACGGCATACTTACCGGAACATTTTTTACTGCCTTCCGGTTGCTTGTCGGAACTTTGATTGTATATGGATTAGAACTGTTCAGGTTGTTCTCCATAATAATGGAGTACTCCAGCCTTCCATCTGTACTCAGCTCTTTCCTGATTATTTTTTTCAGAAGTGTAGCATAGTGCTCTTCTAACCATTCATAAAAAAACTGTGACGGTACCTGAATGGTGAGTACATTCTCTTCGAGCTTCACTGGCTTGATGGGCTCGAACCAGGTCTTAAAGCCTTGTGGACTGACATTGTCTTTGATGACTTCAAGGCAGTTTAGCCAAACCTGGTTGTGGTCCTTCTTCATGCTGGTTTTACTCTGGTTAATTGGGTTCACTTGTTTGAATTGGTTAAAGCGTTTGCTAATGTATGCAATTGGTTCTTACCGTTGGCAAATGAATAATGAAAAAAGTGAAAAAAAAAAGTATTCAGGTATTGACTTCAAAGAAATTTTGTTTTCTAAAAATTTTATTCAAAACCCTTGACAAATGTACGTTTTTGACAGTGGCGCAGAAATGAATGAAGTAAAGCAGACTAATCTTATATGCACCACCTGCTTATCTACTTTTGCCCCAAAGGTGCAAACAGTTAATTGAGAATGTTTCAACACCTTTGGAAAAAAAAATCAAAAGGAGAAACAGGAAGAGATGTTCACAAACAATACTATCATCAGGGTGCGCTATTCAGAAACCGATCGAATGGGGTATTCCTATTATGGAAATTATGCCACCTACTTTGAAGTCGCGAGGGTAGAGGCTTTGCGCTCTTTAGGCATCAATTATAAAACTCTCGAAGACGAGGGTATTTTACTACCCGTCGTTGAGTATTCCATTCGCTTTATTAAACCTGCTTTCTACGATGATGAACTCCTGATACGTACCATTATACCTACCCGGCCCACTGTACGAGCCCGCTTTGAATACGAGACATTGAGAGGCGAACAACTCCTCAACAAAGCGTGGACAGAATTGGTCTTTTTTGATAAAATATCGGAGAAACCGGTTCGCTGTCCCCTCCATCTTGAGAAGCTGCTTTCCCCGTTTTTCCCCACATAATCACAACTTTTGAGAAAGCCAACAAATGGCCTTTGCTAAATGCCGATCAGCTCTCCGCTGCCGTTTACTGCACTATCTATGTGCTCTGGCTCTCCCGTGAAGTAAACATTTCCGGAGTATAGTATGAATGCATAGAGATATGCTTCTGCCCTCACATATATATCATTGATGGAAGAGTTATTGACGAATGCCTGCTCGCTGACTAAGCCCTTGGCATCAATAAATCCGAGTCCTTGCTCAAACAATTCAACCTTGAAAGTATTGCCCCTCAGTATCACATCACATACGCCCGTATGAGAATAAATAGCTGCTGAATCTGTCTGCAGATTGAGCTCTATCCGACCTGCCGCATGACGGTTTTCAATCTTGAAATACGTTGCCGACAACTGGTTCTTGGAAACAATATCACCTGTACCATAGTTCTGAATGGAAGAAAATTCCGGGGCAAAAATCCTGACAATGATCCTATTTTTATAGGAGCGAACAAAATTGCAGGTATTCTCATTTCTAACCACGAGGCAACTTCCGCTAACTTCTGTTGATACCTTGGCAATAAGGTTTGAAGGTGCTGTTATTTCTACAAAGTGGGCGTTAGAATCTACCAATTCTATCTGAATAAAATCATGTAATTCTATGGTATTGAAAAAACCCGTCTGCCGGTGAACTGTTTTGATGTCTCCCGCACTTTTGAAACAATCGGGTGCATTTTCCTTATTGCACCCGGTGAGAAGTGCAATCAATTCAATGCAAACGATGAGCGTTGCATACCACTTTTGTAGGATCATTCTATAACTAACTTTTTTACTCAATATGGAGTGCATTTTAAAAATAGTATCCAACCCCCGTTTCGCCATAATCTGCTTTAGCAAAATGAGTCTTCAGCATCAACTGTACGAAAAAATGACGTGAAATTCCATAACGCAATCCAAACCGGTGATAGAATGCACCATCGCCTTTCCACTGATCCACAACATAAATTCCCTGCTGCATCTTAAATTCAAGATGATTGAAATGGAGTGAATAGGAAATAGCAGCGCCGATCCTTGGCAAAACCGTACGGGGAGATCGGTCAAATCTTTCCATCAGCACAGGAATCGAAGTATTGTAGATTACATCCAGCCCCACTCCAACCGAACTTTTATAACTGATCCTTTTTTCCTGTAAAAAAAGAACGGAATAAGCAAGGTACTTTTTTCCACCCGGCGGAGGAATTTCTTTCATTCCCACTGATGTAGTAAGAGTGGTTTTCCACAAAGTGAGAGGTTCTTTCAAATCGCGGGGCAAGCGCAACACCTCTTCCTCACTATCTTTCTTCCTTTCCGGCAGAAATGAAACTCCGAGAAAAAGAGCAGCATTGTTGGTTCCGAGATTCGGTACCTGAAAAGCACCGTTCGAAAAATGAGTGATGCGCAATCCACCCCTGAGTTCCGATTTTTTAAAAGAAAGAAGCCGCACAGTGTATTGTAATGTCAGAACCGCATTTATCCGGGAACCCAATACCGCCGCCTGATGATTTTCGCGCAGATCCCATTTTTTTGTCGAATACCCGGCTCCTAATCCAAGCCCAATCCAATGCCTGAACCTTTTTGCTTGTATCGAAAAAAACTCCCCAGTCGTGTTTTCCCTTTTCCGGTTTAATGGAAGTAAACAGAAATAGCTCAGTGCCCATTGTGATCCCAGCATCTTTTGGTTGCCAGAAAAATTATAAAAAAGATCGAAGCCACAATCTGGGAAACTATAAGCAAATTTCCAGTATTCGCCTCCTCTTGCGCGTGTGGTCAATTGGGCGAATCCGCCATAAGAATGACCGGTGATCAGGTGTTCCATCAGCGGTGTATGAGGAACAATAAATCCGTATTGAGAGGAAACAAAAAAATTTGTCCGATGAAAAACACCTATTGTATCCTGACTGAAACTACTGTGATGGGACAGAATTCCGGACAAAAAAACAATTATCCCGGCATTTAATTTCATAAAACGGGCTGTGCATAACGCCAATATGGAAATGTAATTTCCGGGGATCGAACGAATATAAAAAAAGGAGTACACCTTTTCAAGGTCCGATGAACTGTGTCGCGCAATGAAATATTCTACTCCTCAAAAACATCGAGCAGCATGAGAGCTTCACTTAACTCTCCCAGCGTTTTCATATCGTTCTGCTTTTTTGCAACCGATTTTCCCGCTCTGTATATATCAATAGCTTCTTCTGATTTTCCTTTGTGTTCCAGCATCTTTCCGAGTTGATAATAGCTGGCAAGATATTCAGGGTCATTTTTGATAATGCCCTTCAAAGTTTTGATCGCTTGTGAAACATCGCCGTTTCGTTGGTGTTCAAGAGAGGCAGCGTAATGCAGGAAACTATCTTTCGGATTGGTCTCCAACATAGTTTCAATCATTTTCAGGCGGTCTTGTGTCATTTGGCAAAATTGGTTATGGTCTAAAATAATGAATACAAAAATACTTTTTGAAATGACAATAGTAGGAGATCAAAAAAAACAAAACACTGACTTTTCAACAAAGAAGTGAGCACTTCCCGGCCATTGAATCTTTGAGTCAGCTATCGGAGCAGAGATGCTCGCCGGTTTGAAAATAATTCCTGAAAGTCTCGCCAAATCATGGATTCAATGCAGGTTTGTAATACTGCATGGCCGTTGGCATAAATTCCTTCAGTGTATTGATGCGTGTCTCATCGCTGGGATGAGTACTTAAAATTTCAGGCGGTGCCTCACCTCCCTGCGCCGACATTCGTTGCCAGAATCCAATCGCGGTGTTGGGATCATAACCTGCCATTGCCATAAAAACAAGTCCGAGTTTATCGGCTTCTGTTTCATGTGTACGGCTATACGAAAGCATTCCGAGTGTGCTACCAAGACCATAGGACTGAAGAAAAATTTCTCTTGCTAATCCTGGTTTTTCTGCAAGCACCACCCCAAGAGTTTGTCCTGCTGCGTTTACTATCAGCCCCTGACTCATGCGTTCATTTCCGTGCCGGGCAATAGCATGGGCGATTTCATGCCCCATTACCACTGCAAGCCCCGCATCAGTTTCTGTAACCGGCAAAATTCCGGTATAAACCACCACTTTTCCTCCGGGCATACACCAAGCATTAACTGTTGGATCGTTCACCACATTAAACTCCCACTGAAATCCATCCACACGCTTACTTTCCTTATTATCGGAAAGATATTTCTCTACTGCATTTTTAATTCTGTCCCCCACTTTTCTCACCGCCACAACACGCGAGTCGCTCGCGGGCAGAGCTGGTGTTTCAGTTAGAAATTCAGAATACTCCCCCAGACTAAGTGAGATCATTTCACTTTCGGGAAGGAGGTTGACCTGCCGCCGCCCGGTAATCGGAACCTTAGAACAACTAAAAACAAAAACAAACGTGATGAGTAATGAAAGAAATGAAACAGGAAATTTTTTCATAAAGGAATGAAGTTAAAAAAAAGAAAAATACATATCAGGCAGTTTCTTGAATATCCGCACTGAGACCGCGATCCAGCATTGCTGTACACATGGGTTCGAGTTCAGAATATTCTCCTACCTTCACGCTGCATTTTCCATTGTAATGAACAATAAGTGTGCATTGCTCTGCCTGTAGTGGATCGTGCCGGCAAACGTTGATTAAGGTTTCTATAACAAAATCAAAGGTGTTTACCTCGTCATTATAAAGAACAAGCTGGTGTAACTGTGCTACCTCCACATCTACCAGTTCGAGACTTTCCGTTTTTGTCGAGTTATACATACTTTGGATTATTATACCGCAAAAATAAGAATGTTTTTCTTCTTTCAGAGAATTATTCAAAACGGCAAATAGCCAATAATTGCCCCGGTAATAATTTGAGTATCTACAAAGAAAATCGTTTTAATTACTTTGACTACAACAATGGAAATGATTGAAAAAATTGTCCATTTCAACTCTCCATCACAATACCCGCAAAAGCCTTTCATATTACTCATAACAAGGCTGGTTGCCTCATTGCATCTGTCGGATATTATCTCTTCTCCCTCTCTTGTTTTGTTCTGCCCTGCTTTTAGTGCGGATAATATTAGTCGCCCGGATTGTCACATTACCGCTGATACCATTCATTTGCCGGAGAAAAGTTCATTATTTGACATCTCAGGAAACTTTACGAACTTTATGCCGCTAGAAAAAAAATGCCATGAGAGTATCCTGCCAAATCACCGCCTCTCTCTTTTTTACCGTTGTCTTTTTGCACACCACAGCACAAAACGAAGAGAAAAAGTGGGAAGATAAGTTCAAACAACTGAACCAGGAATTTGCAACACCCAACAGCTATCGCACTGCCAGCGGTGCCCCCGGACATGAGTACTGGCAACAACAGGCCGATTACTCTATGAAGATCAGACTTGATGATGAACTTCAGCGTATCTATGGCGAAGAGATAGTAACCTATCACAATAATTCTCCCGATGATCTTTTCTATTTGTGGATGCAATTAGATCAGAACTACCTCGACAAACAGAGTGATTCCTGGAAGATCCGGCAAATGAAGATCGGCGAATCGGTCAGTGCTAATGATCTCACCGATCTCGATCCTTGGTTCGATGGTGGATTTAAACTGGACTATGTGCAAGATGCCGCCGGCAAGAATCTGTCTTATACGATCAATAAAACAATGATGCGTATTGATCTTCCCCAACCGCTGAAAAAAGGTGGCGCACTGACCTTTAAATTAAAATGGTGGTACAATATCAACGACCGTATCCGGCTCGGAGGCAGAAGCGGATACGAGTATTTTGAAGAAGACCGCAACTACCTTTACACCATTGCGCAGTTTTACCCGCGAATGGTCGTTTACACCGATTATGCCGGCTGGCAACACAAGCAATTTCTCGGTGCCGGCGAATTCACTCTCGATTTTGGAAATTATGATGTAGCTATTACAGTGCCATCCGACCACGTTGTAGCAGCTACCGGTGAACTCCAGAATATGCGTGAAGTACTGACTCCTGAAGAACTGAACCGGTTTGCAAAAGCACGGACATCCGACACTCCCATCGTCATTATTACCGAAGACGAGGCGAGGGAAAAAGAAAAAACGCACAGTAAAAGCGAAAAGACTTGGCAATTCAAAGCAAAGAATGTCCGCGACTTTGCCTTTGCCTCCTCGCGCAAATTTATCTGGGACGCACAATCTGTGTCCATTGGCTCTAAGCGCCCGATGGCGATGAGCTTTTATCCAAAAGAGGGTAACCCGCTGTGGGGGCAGCACAGCACCCGTGTTGTAGCCCACACCCTGAAAACATACAGCAAATACACGATCGAATATCCTTACCCTGTTGCGATCTCAGTACACGCAAAGTGGATCGGCATGGAATATCCTATGATCTGTTTTAACGGTGGCCGCCCTGAAACCGATGGTACTTATAGCGAGTCAACACGCAATGGAATGATCTCGGTGATCATTCACGAGGTCGGTCATAATTTTTTTCCTATGATCATCAACAGCGACGAGCGGCAGTGGACATGGATGGACGAAGGGCTGAATACTTTTGTACAATACCTCACTGAAAAAGAATGGGACAGGAACTTCCCAACCCGCCGTGGACCTGCAAGGAATATTGTTGATTATATGAAAGGTGACAAAAGCAAAATGTCACCTGTGATGACCAACAGCGAGAGCATATACCAATTTGGCAACAATGCCTATGGGAAGCCCGCTACCGCACTAAACATTTTGCGCGAAACAGTAATGGGACGACAGCTTTTTGATTACGCATTCAGAGAATACGCCCGCCGTTGGGCATTCAAACATCCAACTCCAGAAGATTTTTTCAGAACTATGGAAGATGCGAGTAGCGTGGATCTCGATTGGTTTTGGCGAGGATGGTTTTATGGAACAGATCATTGCGATATGGCACTGAAAGATGTAAAAATTTTTCGCCTGAACTCGAAAAACCCGGTAGCTGAAAAGTCCTCCGATCGCAAAGCAAAAGAGTCACAGCCGGCTGATATTTCAATTGAACGAGATAAAGCCGAAGGAATTATTACACAAGTAGAAAAGGAATCTGCCTCGCGTGATTTTTATACAGACTACGATCCTTACAAAGTAACTGTCGCTGATAAAAAAGACTACGAATCATACCTATCGCAACTTTCCGGTGAGGAAAAAGCGATGTTGAGTGAGAATAAAATCTATTGCCAGGTTACGGTGGAGAACAAAGGCGGATTAATTATGCCGCTGATCTTTGAGTTGAAGTTTGCTGATGGTACGACAAGAGAAATCCGCCTTCCCGCCGAGATATGGAAAATGTCTGAAAGAGAAGTGAACAAGGTATTTACCAGTGAAAAAGAAATTGTTTCCATCAACCTTGATCCGCATCTCGAAACTGCCGATGTTGACTTAGGAAATAATTCCTGGCCACCGGTGACTGTTCCCTCCCGATTTGAACTATATAAGGAAAAAAAGTGGATCGAAGAAAACCCGATGCAGCAGGAAGGGCAAAAATAAAGCGGGAATTTGCACTCCCGCCGTTTTGTACAATTCAAAAAATTCAAAAAGAGCTCGCCGTTAATGCCCGCATCCACTCAGGGGATGACATTAAATTCAATCACCGAGAGAAAAGTATTGGGACCATCTGACTCTACAGTGGCACCCGCCGGAATCCAGATCGGTAAAATATTTGGATTGGCCTCTTTCGTAGCATAGCCAAGCGTTCCAAGAGCTGCCCCGCAATAAGCCTCTGTATTAGCCCACGAATTATTTGAACCTGTGCAGTTGTTACTTGCCCAGTCCCTTTTTATGGTACATTCGCTCAACACAGTGAAACCATTGATCTTGAAAGCTGAAACTGACATATTCACAGAATTATTTCCTCCATAATTACAGCTATTCAGCGCGGCTCCGGTAACGCACTTATTGGCTTCAAAGCCGTAAATGCTGGTGATTTTCCAAATCTTACCGGAAGGCACAGTATTAACAGAATTGGAAATAATTTTTACATCATTGAATTGAAGTGTTCCCTGACTAATAGCAGAAGAACCGGCAAAGAATGAGAGAAGAGCTACAAAGACAATTTTTTTCATGGCTATTTTATTTAATGTTTATGGGAGAGATTACAAAAGTAGCAATAACAACAGCGAAATCAAACTAAGCCCCAATCCCGCAAGGTTGGACTTGCTGAGTTTTTCTCTCAACAAAATGTAAGCGCCGGCAGCACTCACTATTACAATAGAAATATTGTTGACCGGCAGCAG
>JADLBA010000261.1 GCA_020848015.1 Crocinitomicaceae bacterium
CTGTGCCTGCCTCTTTCGACTACAATGGAAAAAATTACACGCCGGCATCTTTCAGGGATGCGCTGAATATTAAAGCAGACGAATACGTGAGCCTCACCTCGTTTTCTCATCATCCTTTCTATTCGTCATTTGTGCTTGAGGTACCTGACAACTGGGCTAAGGGGAGTTTTTACAACTTACCGTTAGATGAGATGATGCAGGTAATGGACAACGCTATCGCCAATGGATACACCATTGCTTGGGATGCAGATGCTAGTGAAAAAGGATTTTCATTCAATCGTGGGCTTGCTCTGGTCCCCGCTGATTCAGTGAAGCGCGATGCTTTTTTTAATGTCGTTACCGAAAAAGAAATTACACAGGAAAATCGTCAGGAAGCGTATGAAACTTATGAAACCACAGATGACCACCTGATGCACATCACCGGAAATGCAAAAGATCAGGATGGAAATATCTATTATATTACAAAGAATTCATGGGGTTTTAATAACCCATATAAGGGTTACCAGTACGTTTCGCGGGCGTATGTTGAATACAAAACAATATCCATAGTGGTTCACCGTGACGCTATACCGGCTTCTATCAGAACCAAACTGGGAATTTGATTTTTGTTTTTATTTCCCGACCTTTTCCTGGTAGGCCACACAGAGCGAACTGAAATGGCAAAGAAAGTTACACCTCAAAAAAGTATTTGGCAGCGTATCTGGTCGTTTTGTTGGAAGTCTGCGATAGGGTTTTTTATTGTAACTGTTGTCTGGGTTATCTTGTACCGTTGGGTAAATCCTCCCGTTACCTTTCTGCAATTGAAAGAAAGGATAAATTGTTCTGAAGGAATGGAATTTCACAAGACTTGGGCTGATGCTGATGAGATATCGCTGTATATGAAGTTGGCGGTAGTAGCCAGCGAGGATAATAATTTTATGAAGCACTACGGACTTGACTGGGGAGCCATAAAAAAAGCAAGAGCCTACAACGAAACCCATAAAAAGACAAGAGGAGCGAGCACCATCTCACAACAGGTAGCAAAGAATGTTTTTTTGTGGCCATCCCGGTCATGGATTAGAAAGGGTTTTGAGGTTTATTTTACCTATCTCATTGAATTCTTCTGGTCAAAGGAACGTATCTTGGAGGTTTACCTGAATGTGATCGAAACGGGGCCTTGCAAGTTTGGAGTGGAGGCTGCCGCGCACGATTACTTTCATACTTCGGCGGCAAAACTCACCCGCGATCAGGCCGCACTGATTGCTGCCTGCCTCCCTAATCCCAAAAAGATGAATCCTAGTAAACCCGGTTCCTACATGATGAAAAGACAGAGCCAGATCGCGAGACTGACAAGGCTCATCGGAGACAATTATTTTGAAAGATATTCTGAAAAGACTGACAAGATGAAACGGATAAAAGAGGAAATGGAGGTGCAGAAAAAAATAGAAGAATTGCCTCCCGGAGAACTGCCAGGAATAATAGAAGAAGAAATAGAGACCGTCAGTAAGGATCAGTCACTGGAAGAAACTCAGGAAACTGTGCCTAGTGCTGCTATTGACAGCACCGGAGATTCTGCACAGGGAGAATAATCAGTTGAATCCAAAAAGGAGTCCACCTCTGATCAGCGGATTCTGATAGGGCGACCAGGGGTCTCCAATCAAATCATAGAGTATCTGTATGCCAATTCCTAACCCATTGTTTCCCCCGGAGTAGTAACCGACCCCCACCAGCAACACATTTACATTGCGACGGTGCAGCCCAATCGGTATATCATACACTTTACGGTTGAGTACCTCGTAGGTAGCAGTGGTAAAAAGTCCCCCAACAATCGTATATCTTGTCCAGAGGCTTCCCCCATAAATGGTTTCTCCTATATAGCCAGGAGCCGAATAATACATATAGTTAACCCCAACTCCATTGATCCACTTGTCTGTTACTGCGTAACCCACCTGCGGGGCGATTTGCAAAAAAGTGTATGTTCCAAAACTACCTCCGAGGTTCCCGCCTAAGACCAATCTATCTCTGAAGCGCGGTTTGGTCTTTGGCTGCGCATTCTGCTTGTCGGGTATATAATCCTCATCTGTTTTCTGTGCAACCATAGCCGTGATGCTAATAAAACAGAACAGAATGAACAGGAGCAGATGTTTCATAGTGTGGTTGCAAAACATAAGAGGAAACTGCAGCAGATCAAAAGTAAAACATTTCTGATGGTTGTGAATAGCTGCATTGCAACGATTGAAGATTTCAAATGAAAAAAGGCTGCGTTTAACGCAGCCTTTTGGTTTCAATAATTTTTCTTGCAGGCGAGACTCTTGCAGTAATCTCACGAACCAAAGTCTATCACACAATTCATGTTGACCTTGCGCCACAAATATATGCACCAATGAACCAAAATGATAGAACGAGAATAAAATTATGAACAGAGGAAAGGAAAACTTTTCTGTGAAATATATTTTTGAAATTGCGGCCTCGCGCTGCTAAAATAGAGATACTAGCAACTCTCTCTTAGATTGCGGGACAGAAGTTGTTCATTTTTTGAGGTTATTTTCTGTATCTTCAATCAGCCGATTTTAACACGATGGTATTTTTGTATCAGGCTATTTTTATAGCTTCATTTGTTAATCGCATTGACGTAGTAATTTTGCATTTGCTATTCTGCTGTGTTAGCAGCAAAGCTGATGACATTCAAAATTTCCATCATTGAATAGTTACTAAATCTCATAAATCTGATCAATGTTTGTCCGTTCAAACCACTTTTTATTTCGTGTTTTTATTTTATTCTTAGTGTGTATTCAGTCGTTTTTTTCCTACGGGCAGAGACAAGAGGGAGTGGAGCTAATCGTTGGGAATGTATCAGATAGTACAATATTTTCCTCGGGGGCATTTTCGCAATTGAAGGATAGAACTGAAAATGCCATAGCTGTTGGAGATTGCAAGTTAGCCGTTGCCTTGAGTGATTCTATCCGGTCTTTTGCTTCTGCTTCCGGCGACTTTGAAAGCATCTTTTATTCCTATATGCTTTCAGGAAATGCGCTGGAGTGCAGTAAAATGTGGAAATCTGCCGCTATTTTTTTTCACACTGCATTTGATGCAGCATCCTCTCAAAATTCGCCTGCTTACCTGGAAAAAGCTCTTCAGGCACTGAGCAACAATGCAGAGTTAGCTGGAAACTATGAGTCTGCCCTGGTGTTTACAAAACAGCAGATCGGATTATCGGATTCATTGGCTGAAATACAAAAGAATCATGAAATTTTTTTACTTCAGCAGGAAGTAAAAAAGGAACAAGATATAAGAAAGGCTGGAGAAATGAAGATAGATCAAATGTATATGGAGTCCGAAAAGTATTCTGATTACCTTCTATATGCTGCGATTGCCGGAGGGCTTTTTCTTGTTGGAGTACTTGTATTTACCATTTTCTATATCAATATCAATAAAAGACTTCAATCTGATTTGAAAAATGCGTTACTAAATGAGAAATTAGGAGGCTCTGCATTGGAACAAGAATATGTAAAGAAAAAATGGCAGACAGAAAAACTCCGTTACCTTATATCTTATGAACAGCAGGAATCATCTGCGGCACTTGATCAAATGTTGGGTAATTATTTAGAAGTAGTGAACTCTGCCCGTCATCATCTTGATGAGTTGGGCAAGGTATCAGGGAATAACCATGGAGCGGGTGAATATCTAAAATTAAGAAACCTTCTTACCAAAGCCGGAATGGAATTAAAGAACCATAGTGTGCTGATGGTTGGAAAGCCATCTCTGGAAATAAGACTCAAAGGAATAACCGAAGCACTATCTTCGGCAAAGTTGAAAATTGAATTCAAATCCTCCGGTAAATCCTTTGCGCTGGAAAACGATTTGGAAAATGCTGTATTCCGGATTGCCGATGAGTTGTTGAGTAACAGTGTACAATATTCAGGGGCTACTGCTGCGGGTGTTTCACTAATCTATTCAGAAAATGATCTATCCATGTCAGTTTGGGATAATGGAAGCGGTTTTGATCTCGATAGTTTATCAGGAAAGGGGAAAGGGCTTCCATTAGTTGCCGGTCTGGTTGCTTATCTCAACGCAGAACTTGATATAAAAGCTAATGAGGGTACCCTGTATGTGATAAATATTCCGAGAAGGTAAAACCGGAAAAAATAAGTTGAACCAAGCCTCTGGCGGAAGCCTCTTCTTTTATACCTGTAATAGGGCTTTCTCACATCAGGCACCGGTCGTCAAATGCGGAAAACAATGCAAGTACATGATAGAATCCATTGTGTTTTAGGAAAGGAATTCTAAAAAAAAATAAAGAATTCACAGTCAAAATTGTTCGGAAGTATCTTTCAGATAAATAGATAGAGAGTAGTCTTCTGAATGTAGTTTTGTTGCTATGAAACAATACCATGATCTCCTGCGTGATCTAATGGAACAAGGGGTACAGAAAAACGACCGCACCGGCACCGGTACTGGTAGTTTGTTTGGTTACCAGATGAGATTTGATCTCAGCGAAGGTTTCCCTCTTCTGACCACAAAAAGACTCCACCTCAAAAGTATCATTTATGAATTGCTGTGGTTTCTAAAAGGAGACACCAATATCCGTTATCTGAATGAAAATGGGGTATCAATATGGAATGAGTGGGCTAATGACGAGGGTGAACTGGGGCCGGTATATGGTTTTCAGTGGCGCTCCTGGCCTAACCCCGATGGTAGTTATACGGATCAGATATTTCAATTGATCGAGGGAATAAAAAAGAATCCTGATTCAAGGAGACATATTGTGTCCGCATGGAACCCTTCATTAGTTGATCAGATGGCTCTCCCGCCTTGTCATTGTCTGTTTCAGTTTTATGTGGCTAAAGGGAAACTCAGTTGCCAACTTTATCAACGCAGTGCTGATACTTTTTTGGGGGTGCCCTTCAATATTGCCTCATATTCCCTGCTTACACTGATGGTAGCACAGGTTTGTGACCTTAAGCCTGGCGATTTTATTTGGACGGGTGGAGATGTACACCTATACAACAATCACATAGAGCAGGTCAATATTCAACTCGCTCGCTCACCGCGACCACTGCCCGAGGTTGTGCTCAATCCATTAATCAAAGATATTTTTGCCTTCAGGTTTGAGGATTTCGAACTGAAAGACTACAATCCCTATCCTCACATCAAGGCTGATGTCGCCGTATGATTTATAAAGAAAATAGTTCAATCACCATGCGGCCATGTATGAAATAAAAGTATCCGTCATTGTGGCTATGGGCCGCAACCGCGAAATAGGAAAAGACAATAACCTGCTGTGGCACCTGCCGGATGATATGCTTTTTTTTAAAAATACTACCCTTCATCACCCTGTACTCATGGGTAGAAAGAACTATGAGAGTATTCCTTTAAAATTTCGCCCGTTGGCCAACCGGACAAACATTGTCATTTCGAAGAATAGTTCGTTTGCTGCCCCCGGATGTTTTGTGGTGAAAGACATTGATGCCGCGATTGAAATGGTAAAGTACAATGGAGAACCTGAAGCATTTGTAATTGGAGGGGGGCAGGTTTATGATCAGGTTATGGCCAGAAAGCTTGCATCCACTCTTTACATTACTCTTGTGGATGCCGAATTTCCTGATGCGGATACATGGTTTCCCCTATTTGATAATGCTGAATGGAAAAAAACCTTACTGATAGAGCATTCCTCCGATATTTCGCATCACTACCCATTCTCCATTTATCGCTATGATAAAAGGAAGTAGAGAGAATGATAATATAATTTTTTTTTAGTATAAGAAAAGATGATTCCTGTCAGCCGGCCCCATGACATTCACATGACATATTGAGCCGGTTAGGATCAGACCTTTGCACTTATTTCTTAGAAAACCAAGTGTGAACGACCTAAGAATTATCGCGCTTACTCACAAAGAACTTCCGCTGGATTCCATCGGTAAATTCCATGTTGCTCCAAGTGAAAGGGCTGTATTGCTGCAGTCCCTGAAGTTGCAGTTCGGTATGTCAGAAATCATGCTGCTTTCTACGTGCAACCGTGTTGAAATCATTTTCTGCCTTCCCCATTATGTATGTCCGGGCGTTACTTCGCAGATACTGTCAGCATTTGCTCCTCATCTTTCGTCCGATTTTATTCATCAGACTGCTACCTGCTCCGAAAGATACAACGGCCCGGAAGCCATTCAGCATCTGCTGCGTGTAGCTTCCAGTCTGGAATCTGTTGTGATTGGAGAAAGGGAGATTATTACCCAGCTTCGCAAAGCCTATGAAGAGTGTGAAGAACAGGGATTGACAGGAGACAACTTACGGCTGGTGATTAAACAATGTGTAAAGACCGCGAAGGAAATTTTTTCACATACAGACCTTGCCAAAAGACCTGTTTCTGTTGTGTCCCTGGCTTGGCAGCAGTTTCGCGATTATGGTCTGAAGAAAGAAGCAAGAATATTGCTGATAGGTGCAGGACAGGTTATCCGAAATTTTTCTAAATTCCTTATCGAAAACGATTATTCGAATATTACAGTTGCCAATAGAACGCTTGCTCATGCAGAAGAAATTGCCGGTTCATTCGGTGGGAAGAGTATGACTATGGAAGACCTTCCGCATTTCTCTGGTGGGTTTGATGCTTTGATAAGTTGTACAGCCGCTGATACTTCCATTATCAATAAAGAAATATATCTGCAGTTGCTGTCGGGAGAAAACGCACAAAAGTTAGTGATTGATCTTGCACTTCCTGCTGATATCGCCGAAGAGGTAACAAAAGAGTTCCCAATGATCTATATCGGGATGAATAAAATCAGAGAACTGGCCTCCGCCAATATGAGTTTTCGCGAAAAAGCACTTTCGGACTGTGATCCGATTATTGAGTCGGGTGTAAGAAAGTTTGAGCGCCTCTATAATGAACGGAAGGTTGAAAGAGCGATGAGGTCTATCCCTGATGCAATCAGAGAAATTCGCAATACTGCACTCGGATCCGTTTTTGAAAAAGACCTCGAAAATCTCGATGAAAATTCGAGAGAAATACTCAATAAGATTCTTCATTATATGGAAAAGAAATATATTTCAGTTCCAATGAAGATGGCAAGGGAGGTTCTTTTAGATTCAGTATCAAAGAATTCAAAAAATTGAATCAGAAAATTGTTATTGGCACAAGAGGAAGCGATCTCGCCCTCTTGCAAGCCCGTCATATCCAAGCTCAACTGAGTGAACGGGGTTTTGAATCAAAAATAAGTATCATTACAACGAAGGGTGATGCAATCCAAAATCTGAGCTTTGATAAGATCGAGGGCAAAGGGTTTTTTACTAAAGAACTCGAAGAAGCCCTGTTGAATAGAGAGATTGACTTGGCCGTTCATTCGCACAAAGACCTCGAGACAAGTATGCCGGAAGAACTTGCGATTGCCGCTGTCAGCGAACGCCAGGGAACCGGCGATCTGTTGCTGATCCGCCGCGAAAAAGTGGAGGCGGGAAAAAAATTCTCTCTACAGGAGAATCCGGTAATAGGTACATCTTCTTCGAGAAGAAAAGCGCTGATGAAACACTTCAGGTCTGATGCAGCTATGAAAGATATTCGTGGCAATGTACCGACAAGACTGCAAAAACTTCGAAACGGAGATTTTGACGCAATTCTGCTTGCTGCTGCCGGTGTGGAAAGGTTGAATCTTGACCTGTCTGATCTGTACGTTGTGAAATTGGCACCAGAGGAATTTGTTCCGGCTCCAGCTCAAGGTGTGCTCGCTGTTCAGTGCCGGAGCAACGATGCTGATCTTATAAAAATATTATCATTAATAGACAATGGCAGCTCGCGTGAACTGGTAGAAATTGAGAGAAAGGTTCTCAGTCTTTTAGAAGGTGGTTGCCAGTTGCCATTGGGCGTATATGCATTGAAAGACAATGCAGGTTTTGAGGTGCATGTCGCTTATGCAACATCATGGGAAAAGCCATTGCGCAACCTTACATTCGTTGCAGATAGTAGTAGAGGTCTTGCAGAATTGATTGTAGAAGAATTGCGAAAACAGCCTTTCGCATAAGAATTTTCCGGATTTCCGGAGTTGATGCTGACAAATATGAATAGAAAAAAAATATTTATCTCAAGAGACCTTGACGAGGATAATCATCTTATTGTAACGCTGAAAAATGAGGGCTACGAAGTAGAGACACGAGCGCTGACTAAAACATTTGCGGTTGATTTTGATTCATCAATTTTTCCCACTGTTGATTGGATATTCTTCTCTTCAAAAAACAGTGTTGAGTTTTTCTTTAAAAAAAATCTGGCAGTGGGAAAAGCCCGGCTGGCCGCTATCGGACAAGGTACTGCTAAGGTACTTTCAAAATACGGGACTGTCGGATTCATCGGTCAGACTAATAAGACCGAAGAAGTAGCGAGAGATTTTGCCAGGAAGGCGGGAAAATCAGTGGTGCTTTTTCCGATGTCTGATCGTTCTCTGAGAACAGTTCAGCGAGCGATGCCTGAAGAGCAGGTTCACGATCTGATTGTGTATCGCACAGAAGAGAGAGGCTTTTCAGTCGGAAACCATGATGTTCTCGTATTCACAAGCCCGTCCAATGCGGAGGCATTCCTTTCAGCCAACACTATTGGTGAGCAACAGAAAGTAGTCGCTTTCGGTAAGAGTACGGGAGCATTTCTTAGCAACAATGGCATTCGGCGTGTTCATATCAGCAAGGGAACTTCTGACGAGGCCATTGTGAGTGCAATAAAAAAGGCACTCGATAGTTAATCTGACTTTTCAAAGCCTTTTTATCTTTCGACCGATGTTTTCCTGCCCTCTGCCGTCTCTCTTTTTTATACTGCTGTTGTTTCAGGGCGGTTCTGTTTTTTCTCAGACAACATCTGCTGAAACAGACAAAACTCCTAAGTACGCCAATGAATTTCTCAATATCGGAGTGGGAGCCAGGGCGCAGGGTATGTCGCTCGCACAGGTTGCCAGCGTTAGCGATGTAACTTCCGGATACTGGAACCCAGCGGGTCTTACTTCACTGAAAAGCGATTTACAGGCTGCTGCTATGCACTCTGAATATTTCGCGGGTATTGCGAAGTACGATTACGCTGCGCTGGCCAAAAAGATAGACACTATAAGCGCTGTTTCTTTTTCAGTAATTCGCTTTGGCGTTGATGATATTCCGAATACGATTGATCTTATTGATCCTGGGGGAAATGTCAATTACGATAGGATCACCACCTTCAGTGCAGTTGATTATGCTTTTATCCTGAGCTACGGACGCAAAGGGATGCCGTGGAAAAAAGCAGTTGCTGAAAGGGGAGTAGCCGCCATTTCAGCCTTACCCATAGAAGGCTTTCGGTGGGGAATCAATGCAAAAGTCCTTTACCGGCATATAGGAGATTTTGCAAAAGCCTGGGGTTTTGGTGTTGATGCCGGTGTTCAGTTGGGAGTTAAAAAGTGGCTTTTTGGAGCGGTTGCCAAAGACATCACTTCTACCTTCAGCGCTTGGTCCTATTCTCTTGATGACCGCACCAGAGAAGTGTTTCAGCAAACAGGAAATGAAATTCCATCCAACGGTCTTGAAGTTGCATTACCGAGGGTTGTTCTCGGCGCAGGAAGAGGTTTTCATCTAAAAAAAATCAGCATTCTTGCGGAAATTAACTCCACTTTTACTACCGATGGAAAAAGAAATACTCTGGTATCTTCCAATCCTGTAAGCATTGATCCAGGAATCGGAGTAGAAGTGGGATACAACAATGTAATATTTCTGCGCCTTGGTGCCGGAAACATTCAAAGAGTAAAGGATTTCGACGAAAGTGAATCGTTAACTTTTCAACCGAACCTTGGCATCGGACTGCGCATTAAGCGGCTGTATATCGACTATGCATTGTCCGATATAGGAAACGTGTCAGATGTCCTCTATAGCAATGTTTTCTCGCTTCAGCTTGATATATACAAGTCAGCGAAAAAGTTGTAGAGCTTCGATATTCACACTTTTTTCGATCAGATAGGTTTCACCCTTTTTCCTGAAATTATTAGAAGATGTACCTGAATTCCAAACAACACAACCGCAAACAGCAAATGAACCGGTTGCATCAGTGATGGCATGGAGAAGTAGGCGAGAATAACACCCGCTACAATTTCGAACACGGTTATTGCAATCATCCAATTGATCCATTTTTCTTTTATTCCCTGACTGACCATGGAATAATAAATGAAACAACAGACAAGTACTACGAGGATGGAAAAGCTCCTGTGAACCTTGAAAATGACAGGCATCATCTCTATCCACTGTGACCGGTCAGCGACAATTTCAGTCACCAGATCAATTTCTTCCCGAACCTGTGTCCCCAGCAATATCTGAAGAAAAGTCAACAATAGTGAAAGCCATAGGCCCGCTTTCAGCATTGTGCCGAACGATTGTTCGGTTTTACCAGGCTGTATCCGGTAAATAATTGCAACAAGAAAAATTATAATACCGAGAGAGCCGATCATGTGCAGAGTGATGCTATCTACACTCAGGTTCCCGTCAACGACTAACTTGCCTAGCCAGGCTTCAAAGCCTATAAGTAAAAGAGTTCCGAGCGATAGCAATAGAGTACCCGCATCGTTCATTTTCCGGTATCTACTGTATGCAAGGATGCTCATAGCAATGACAGGTATTACAAAAAAGGCCGTACATAATCTGTTGATGTATTCGGTCCAGGTCTTTGCGGGGTTAAATTCAGCGTGATCATGTTTTTCGTATTTCTTCCATTGAGACCGGTCAAAATCAGCTTTCGCTGTGATATTGACGGAAGCAACCCACAGGGTATCATTTAAAATAACCATTTGACCGGGGTTAAATATTTTTCCTTCTCTGAAGGTGATTACTTCGGCGTTGGCAGGAGGTACCAAATAGCCAAAACAGGTAGGCCAGTCAGGGCATCCCATTCCACTTCCGGTAACGCGCACAATGCTTCCGGCAACAATTACAATATAAACGGCGATCAGCGAGATTTTTGCAAAAAGCAATAGTTTTCCGGGAGTGTTCATGGCCCGAAGTTACGCAAGAACGAAGGGGGCGCGCTTTTATAGGTTCGCAATGATTAAATTTGTCCTTGAAATATGCAAAAAGTCCGTATTGAAATAGAAGAAGAAAACAGGGAAATACTTCGGCGGTACCGCGGTCTTTTGCGGGTTAGCCAAAGATCCCGCTCAAGGGCTGATAAGCTCCGGATCCGAAAAGCCTTCGAGATAGCGATGGAGGCTCACAAAGATATGCGCCGTAAGAGTGGCGAGCCGTACATCTACCATCCGTTGGCTGTGGCTAAGATATGTGCTGAAGAGTTGGGTCTCGATACGCTGAGCATCGTTTGCGCCTTGCTGCACGATACCGTTGAGGATACCGATATTACCCTGGATGATATTCAAAATCTTTTCGGAAAGAAAGAGCGAACGATCATAGACGGGCTGACAAAAATTTCCAGCGTCTTTGATCATACCAGTAGTGTGCAGGCAGAGAGTTTTCGCAAAATGCTGCTGACACTGAGCGATGATGTACGCGTGATTCTGATCAAACTCGCTGACCGGCTTCACAACATGAGAACTCTCGAACACATGGCGAGAGAAAAACAGTTGAAAATATCCAGCGAGACCTTGTTTATGTATGCTCCCCTTGCACACCGGTTGGGGTTGTATAACGTAAAATCGGAACTCGAAGACCTTGCCCTGAAGGCAAAAGAACCGGAGACTTATGAAGAAATTGTAAGTAAGCTCCAAAAGACACAGGCGGTGAGAACCCGTTTTATCAATGCATTTACCCTTCCCATTCGTCGTGCTCTGGATAAGCAGGGAATGAAGTATGAGATCAAGAGCCGCCCAAAATCTGTTTTCTCTATCTGGAATAAAATCCATAAAAAAGGTGTCCCTTTTGAAGAAATCTACGACCTGTTCGCCATCCGGATTATTCTTGATACCGACCCGGAAAATGAAAAGGCGGATTGCTGGAGAGTTTACTCTATTGTTACTGATTATTACCAGCCCAGTCCCGAAAGACTCCGCGACTGGATCAGTATGCCAAAAGCTTCGGGCTACGAATCATTGCACACTACTGTAATGTCGCCTACAGGGAAGTGGGTAGAAGTCCAGATTCGCTCATTGAGAATGGATGATCTTGCAGAAAGAGGATATGCCGCTCACTGGAAGTACAAAGACTCTCCTGAATCTCCTGAAAATAAATTGGACAGATGGCTTTCACAAGTCAGGGAAGTTCTTGAAAATTCGAGTGAAAATGCTATTGAATTCATAGATAATTTTAAACTATCTCTTTTTTCCGAAGAAATTTATGTATTCACTCCCGATGGTGAACTGAAAAGCCTCCCCGTCGGTGCTACTGCATTGGATTTTGCCTTTTATATCCACTCTCAGATCGGCTATCAGTGTATCGGCGCTAAGGTAAATTTCAAACTGGTACCTCTCAGTCACCAGCTTAGAAGCGGAGATCAGGTGGAGATACTTACAAGCAAAAAACAGCGCCCAAAAGAAGATTGGCTCAATATAGTAGTGACAGCGAGTGCCCGTCAAAAAATAAAGAATGCACTCAAGGAAGAAAAGAAGGCAATCGCAGAAGATGGAAAGGAAATGCTAAAGCGGCGATTCTCTCACATGAAGATTGATTGGCTGAGTGCTAATATTGATGAATTAGTCAAACATTACAACACCGACTCTTCGCTGGAACTATACTACAGGATAGCTAAGGGTAATATTGACATTAAAAAACTCAAAGGATTTCAAGTCGAAAACGGAAGAATTTTTTTTGAAAGAAAGGAACAACCTGAGCGAATCAGTGAAAATACTTATGTTCAATCAGCGCCATCGAAAGATGAAACATTGCTGATCGGCGATGAAAAACAAAAGGTTGATTTTACACTTGCCTCCTGCTGCAATCCGATTGCCGGCGACGAAGTGTTCGGTTTTATTACTGTAAGCGACGGAATAAAAATTCATCGTACCAATTGCCCAAATGCACATGAACTGATGAGTAAATACGCCTATCGTGTGATCAAAGCGAGATGGAGCAGCAAGGAGATGGTACAGTTTGAAGTGGGGCTCCGGTTTAGCGGAATTGACGATGTCGGACTTGTACAGAAGATTACAAACATTATCTCGACAGATATGAACGTGAACATGAAAGCAATATCTTTCGAGGCAAATGATGGTATTTTTCAGGGAAAAGTGGTTGTGTTGGTGCATGATACTGAACACCTGAACTCATTAATGGATCGTCTGAAAGCAATTGATGGCCTGCTGACAGTAGATCGTATTGAAAGCGAATTTGCCTGATGTACGGAGAGCATATTCCCTCTTTTTTTTAGGATGATTTTTCGCCACTCTTGCAATACCTGTATATTTACCCGACCTTTGCACAATGAGTGTCATTGACATACAGGAAAAAGTCAGGGAGATTTTTACTGCGTACCTCGAAAAGAATAAACACAGAAAAACTCCTGAGCGCTATGCTATTCTTCGCGAAATTTATGACTATCCCGGTCACTTTGATATTGAGACGCTATATACGAATATGAAAAATAAAAAGTACCGCGTTTCAAGGGCTACTTTGTATAATACGATAGATCTGCTTCTTGCATGCAACCTGGTGAGAAAAAATCAGTTTGGGCAAAACAGTTCGCATTTTGAAAAAGCCTATCAGAACCAGCAGCACGATCATATTATTCTAATTGACAGCGGACAGGTAATTGAATTTTGCGATCCGAGGATACAGAATATTAAATCTACATTGGAAGATATTTTCGGTCTTGAAATTATACATCACTCCCTCAATTTTTATGGACGGAAGAAATGAGCAGTGAAGACAGGCAGGAGAAGTTTGTTTTTTTTTATTTTAAAAAAAAGATCATTACGCCTTTTCTGCAAAAATTTCCGGACAGGGTCTTAACTTGTTTTCTGATAATTATTGGGTTTATCTGTGAGACGAATGCGCAGATTCCAGGAAATTTTTTTTCGCGCGATCCTCTATCTCCTTTGGAATACAAACTCAACAGCAGGAATGAACTCCAGCACCCGGTGATTCAGCCTGCTGCCTATGGGTTGGAAACTTCATTGATTGCTCTGAAAGACTCTTCGCGCACGACAGATAAATACACTCAAGGGTGGAAGGTAAATCCTGTTATTAGCATTTCGGGCGGCTTTCAGATGATGGACAGGCAAAAGAGTGTTGGGGCTGTCCTTGCAGGCGGTGTGGCAGAGTGGATACGGGACGACAAATGGTCTGCCTCTATCGGTTACGCTATTTCTATTCAGCATCCTCCTGATTATGTTGTAAAAATGGCCGACTCACTCCGGATACTGCCGGGTATGGGTTATGCTGTAAGAACGGGCGACAATACTTATTACTCTCATATTCCGTTTGGACACATCGGTTACAAAGCCGGTAAGTATTTTCACTTTGAATTGGGGCGGGGGAAACACTTTTGGGGCGATGGATACCGTTCGCTGATACTCAGTGATAATTCGTCGCCATATCCGTATTTCAGAATAACTACAAAAATCTGGCGGATCAAGTACACCAACCTTTTTGCTAGAATGGATGATATCTCCGGAAGGAGATTGTATTCCAATGCAAGAATAAAATACACAGCGCTTCACGGGCTTAGTTGGAATGTATCAAAGACAGTGAATATTTCACTTTTTGAAATGGTAGTATGGCAGGATCGCGACAGCCTGAGCCGCCGCCATCTCGATCTCAGCTATCTCAACCCGCTGATCTTTTACCGGCCTGTAGAGTTTGCACAGGGGTCTTCTGACAATGTGTTGATAGGACTGGGGACAAAAATCAAAGCGATGAAAAATCTCCAGGTATATGCACAGGTAGTCATTGATGAATTTTTGCTTTCTGAAATACAAGAAGCCCGAGGCTGGTGGGGAAATAAATTCGGTGGGCAACTGGGGATCAAAGCATTTGATATCATAACAAGGGGACTGTCGTTTCAATCGGAAGTCAATGC
>JADLBA010000262.1 GCA_020848015.1 Crocinitomicaceae bacterium
AATCCAACAGAGAATCCTTTTTTTCTGCGGTGGGATATTTATCTATTTTCATAAGTGGTTTTAATGCTTCTTTCTTTTCCGGATTCGAACAGGATGTTATCACGAGTAAAGAAAAGAGGGGATAAAAGTACTTTTTCATCGTTATATAATTGGGTTTTAAAAGGTCTGCTTAATAAATATTACATCTATTCCTGCGATCAAATGCAACGGGTTGTTCCCAAATGAAAGATACGGTTTTCGTATTGGAGATGGGCGGAATTTTTAGTACTGAACTTAATACGAAGAACGAAAGTTGAATTTTGCTCTTCTGTTGATACGAAGCCGTTCAGATCGCCTATTGTCAATACGATGTGGGCAGCCAAGTTAATCATTCTTTAGTTTTAATTTGTCAGGTTCGTGAATTGTATCATATTCTTTTTTGTGAATTTTCTTGCTTGTGATGTCAATTTTAACTGTCGAAATAAATTCTTTAAAGTCGGTGTTCATTGTCAATTTGTTTATTGTTTCCCAGTCAAGATTTTCACGATATGTCCCTGGGAAAACAATTTCCGATGAGTCTGGGTCTTCAATGTTCAGTTGAATTACACCAATACCAAATGAAGTTGAAAGTCGGGAAAGTTCATCTCTAAATTCTTGTTCTTTCGAGATGTAGGCCGCAACCAAATAACTTTCGTTCGCCCATGAAGAATTTGAAACTGTCTGGAAAAAGCTTTCACGCAAATTGCTAAAACTAAGTTCACGTTTAAGTTCAAATGAAAAAAGTTTAATTGTAGTGTTGCCAATAGACGAACTAAGGTCGTAAACTTCATTTTTCCATTCGTCAAATGGAAAATAGCAACCAACTATGTCGGGGTGAACCCACTCGCCAAATTCTTTTTTTGGTGAATGTGAATGGTTAATTGTATTTGTGTAGCAACGCAAATGGTAATATGAGAAATATGTCAACAAAGGGTGTAAGTCTTTTTCTAAATACTCAAATTTATTTTTCCTAATTGTCGGTATTTCGGGTTCAAGAGTTTCAATGTCTGTCAAGTCAATTTGTGTTGCCAGCGATTTTAGATAAAACTTTTTGGGTCGGCTGTCTGTTTTTGCAAAAGGTGTTTTAGGGTTGTCTTTAGCACTTACATAAATTTGAGCATAAAGAGTTTGCCAAGGCGTTTTTCCCTCGCTGTTAAGTTGTTTGTCATATCCTTTCTCGGTTGCAAGTGTCCAAATTTCGTTTGCAGTCAACGGTCGTTTTTCATCCTTTAAAACCTGTTCGGCTAATTCTAAAAATGTCATTCTATGTTTAAATTTCGTTAGTTCGCTGTGGTCTGTTTTGGTTGCCTATAACATTTAAATATCAGCAATTGTATATATGGAATGAGCAGGCAATATAGAAGATTTTTGTCAGTTCATCTCAACGTAATCGAGGTCTTTGCCAAAAGTCTCGGGCAGTATCAGCAGTGCAAGGAAAGCCAGGCCAATACAGGTAATACCGACAATAACTGCAGCGATTACATTTCCCGAGCAATGTTCAATAGCCACATAGGAAAGCGTGATAGGAATTACGGCACCGCGAACGAAATTGGGAACGGTTGTGGTTACGGTTGCCCGGATATTGGTTCCAAACTGCTCCGCAGCCATTGTGACAAAGAGCGCCCAGTAGCCGGTTGCGCACCCGACCATAAAGCACAGGAAATAATAAGTGGGTACCGAGAGATTTTTCCAGTATAGGAAAACGATCATCAGTAATGTTGTTGCTGAGAGGTACCCGAAAATGATCTTCTTTCTGCTCCTGAAATATTGACTGAAGAGACCGCTCAATAGATCGCCGGCGCTGAGGCCGATATATGCATACATCAGTGCAAGCGGAACCTCAATAGGGCCTCCAGAGACTTCAGATGAAAGAGAGAATTTGTCGGAAAACTTGATTAGCACACCAATGCAATACCATACAGGAAGACCTGTCAGAATCGAAGCGAAATAGCGAAAAAAGGTTCTTCGGCTCTTAAATAGCAGTATGAAATTTCCTTTTTGAACTGGCTGTTTTTTTGTTTTCTCAAACATTGAGCTTTCAAAAGTTCTCATACGGAGCAATAGCAGTAATAGTCCCAGAATACCACCAGTGATATAAGCTACCTGCCAGTTCTGGAGCGATCCAACCTGCCACGGAATACGGCTGATCAATACGGCGGCTACCGCGCCAAGCGCACCCATTGTCACAATGATCATGGTACCATATCCTCTCTTTTCCCTGTGCATAATTTCACTTACGAGAGTGATTGCTGCCCCCAGTTCTCCTGCCAAACCCAGGCCAGCTATAAAGCGGACGGCTGAGTATTGGTCAAGAGTAGTGACAAACGCATTCAATATATTTGCGATGGAATAGAGGAGAATAGAACCGAACAGGATACTTTTCCTTCCTTTTCTGTCACCGATTATTCCCCAGAGAATGCCACCGAGCAACATTCCTCCCATTTGCCATAGAAACAACAGGTAGTCGTTCGCTTTCAACACAGCAGGATCAGTAATGCCAATGCCCGTTAGGCTGCTTTTACTAACAATATTAAACAACTGAAGATCATAGATATCAACGAAATACCCGAGTGATGCAACGAGCAGGGTAACCCACAGTCTCCGTTCAGGAGGAGAAGATATCATTTCCAGTTCGGTTTATCGGATAATTATTTTCAGTTTTTGTCCTGGACGGATGGAAGCCCCGCAATTATTCCATTCCATCAACTTTTCAGGAGTTACACTCTTATAGTTTTTTGCGATGGTCCATAGGGAGTCCCCTTGTCTGACGACGTAATAGATAATTTTTGCTTCGGAATCATTCTCCTCCATAACGGGTTTTCCTGATGGCTTTTCCGGTCTTTCTCCGGAAGATAAGAGAGGATCAGGTTGAGAGTTGGTAAGGGTATCGGGCTCTGCGATGACAATCTTTTTTTTTATGATCAATAATTTTTGCCCTGTGCGCAAAAAATCTCTTTTTAGTTTATTCCATTTTTTTATCTGTGCGGAGGAGACATTGTATTTGGCGGCAATTTTCCCCAGTGTCTCACCTTTTTTTACAACGTGAAAGACTCGCTTTTCTATCTCGTGGGTTTGAGGTGGTTTCCAATTGTAGATATCCTGTTCAAGTTGGCGAAACTTTTCTGCACTTTCGTGGTGAAGCATGAAAGGAACACGCCGATAGCTACCCTCGATTGTGTTTCCGCAATAGACAGGATTGATTTGTTTCATGATGAATGCATCCGATTCTGTCAGTTGAATTAATGCTTCTTCTCTTACATCCGATTTAAAAAATACACCTTCATACAAACCTAGAATATCAAAATAGTTAGAGAGTTGGTTTTCTATTGTAACAGCCTCAAAAAGCTTAGCCGAATAGATAAAAAAGCGCAGAAAATCTGTACCGTCAGGATCCACTGCTTCCAGAAAAGTTGCGGTGCCGGAATTTTCTGCATTTAGCACGTATGCATTACTTTTATAAAAACTGAGGAGAACCTTTGCATGATCTCCGTTGTATTTGTGGTACAGATCGCTAAGGTATTCCATCGTTTTGTCGCACGTAAAATCGCCACCTCGACGTTCATCAATCAGTGAATCTACTCTTAACCCGTATTTGCGGGCGATGGTATAGTCCAATGCCCAAAGACCAGCGCGGTTGTTTTTATCTGTAAAGTGCGGGTTGAGTCCCGAAAGCAACAGCGAAAGATACTTGTATTCCCTAGGTAGCTTGTGTTGTTCAAGTTTTCGTTCAAACAATGGGAAGTAGAGGTCGCACAATGATTTTAACGTTAAAAAAACCGAACAGTCGTTCTGTTGGAAAAAAATTGCTCTGAAAATACCGGCCTGTTGTTGATCTATTTCCAGCGGGATTCCCAAAAATGGCTCTGATGAAATTGATTCCCCAGTGAGGATTGTTGGAGTGAAAGTGCTGCAGTCGAAGTATCCCGGAGACTCCTTTCTCAGTTGCCGGCACATCCACTGATTGGCTGATTGAGAGAATATCTCTCTTCTTTCATCCCAAAATGATGCACGGGCACTCTGGGGAAGAGTTACTAAAAGCAGGAACAGATATGACACCAAGACTTTCATCCGGACGGCCAAAATAAGCAGGAAGGAGACAAATCTCGTGAAGGGAATTCTTATATCTTCCATTATGTTGTCAGGTGTTAGCTCTCTCATTTTAATTTAAGTAAACAGAAACAGCAGTAAATACTAATGATGATCTGAAAAGCCGGTGATATTCGGATATAGAGGGAAAAGTGATCATGTATGACTGGTTGGATTCCTAATCTTTTGTTGAACTGAATGGAAATATTCACGTTTTCAGTGTTAGATTCGCCCGTCATTTCAAATTCTACCGCCCATGATGAAAATTACCCTTTCTTTTCTGTTTGGTATTATCGGTTTGTTCGGCAGCATAACAGCTCAGACAGGAGTTATATCAGTTAACGCGAATGGTGCGGAGCCTGATCCGTCGGCGATGCTCGATGTGAGCGGAACCAACTATCCCACTTACAGCGGTGGTGGCGGCTCGTACAATGCTGGTACCAACCGGTCCAATACTTCTGGTGTGCGTACTGGTAATGGCCAGACGATCATTTCCTTGTAGAAAATTTTTTCCTCCATAGAAGAGAATGATTTTTCATATTCAATCCACCACATTTACTATTTATTTTTTTTAAAAAACCCTATTCAATGAAAAAAAATCTTGTGTGTTTATTTTTCCTTTCGGCACTTTTCCTTTCCGCTCATGCACAGGGAACGCTGGAGTTCAGTAAGGCACTACTCGTTACTTCTGCATCTGCTACTACAGTTCCTTCTGGTAAGGTGTGGAAAGTAGAGCAGTACCTTACGCAGGGGACTTATAAATTTGACTATAGCAGCGTTCCAAGTTGTACTTCGGGACGGTTCAGCGGAATACTGATACATGGAATTACCTACTTTCCAAAGCAGTTTGGGGTAAACAGTTCGGGTGCAGCTCCTATGTCACTTGTTGGTTTGAATGGCCCCCTGTGGTTGCCGGGGGGTACAGCATTGGCGGTGCAGTGCAGTAATGACCTGATGAGCCTGCTCGAGTTTAACATTGCGCCATAAGAATTTTTTTTTGCTGTAGAGAGACTGCGATTTATAATCATCGTGTTGCTCTTACTTTAATGGAATATGACCGAAAAATACTGTAATGCAGGTTAGGATGCTTCAGATGGTTTTTCGATAATTGATTACTGCCCAAGTATTCAGAAACACAGCAAACAGTGCAACGGCGCTCAACTGCGGATACGTGTCTTTTATACTGCTTCCTTTTAGTATGATCATTCGCATCACTTCTATAAGGTAACTCACCGGATTAAAACGGGCTACTATTTTTGCCCAGCCGGGCATACTGTCTATGGAGGTGAAAAGCCCTCCCATCAGAATAAATATCATCATGAAAAAAAACATAATGAGCATTGCCTGCTGTTGTGTGTCGGCAAATGTTGAGATCAGTAGCCCGAAGCCAAGGACTGCAAATAGGTAGATCGAAATAAATATATATAACGCGGGGAGGCCGCCTGCAGATTCAATACCATAAACGATTCGAGCAATCAAGAGTCCCAGCGTGAATACGACATTGCCCAGTACCCAAAACGGGATCAGTTTGCCAAGTATGAAATGGTGTTTTTTGATCGGAGTTACATTGATCTGTTCGATAGTTCCGGATTCTTTTTCTTTCACAATATTCAGTGCAGATAAAAACCCCCCGACCATTGTCAGCAGAATTGCCAGAATCCCCGGCACCATAAATGTAGGATAACTAAGGTTTGGGTTGAACCAGGAGGAGGAAACGATTTCGATATATCCTCCGCTGGGTATGACATCTGTCCCCATCCATTCGAGGCGGATCTGCTCGTTAAAATCTGCAATGATGCTGGAGAGATAGGTTCCGCCAAGCCCCGCTTTGATGCCGTTAATAGCATTGACCGCAAGTAACAGTTGCTGTTTTCCTTCGCGTATTAACCGGCGCTCGAAGTCCGAAGGGATCTCCATAATAATATCCGCCTTGTCATTTTCGATCAGATCAAAAGCCTCATCATAGCTTGAATTATATCCGCTGAGTTGAAAGTAGCCCGATGATACTATTTTCCCGATAAGTTGTTTCGACGTGGCGGAGTGATCGTGGTCAACCACAGCGAGCTGGATATTTTTCACTTCGTAATTAGCGGCAAGAGGCAATATCAGCAACTGGACTACCGGCATAAACAGGATCATTGCTACGATCGCTTTGTTTCGAAATATCTGCAAGAACTCCTTTCGCAATATGACTCGTATAGTTCTCATGCCAGCCGGGTTTTAAAACTTTTCAAACTGATACCGAGAAAAAGCAGGGTAATAGAAAGGAGGATCAGCGTTTCTTTCCAGATGGCACTGAATCCAAGTCCTTTTATCATGATTGATTTAATGATGATATAAAACCACTTTGCAGGAATGATATTCGATATGATTTGCAGCGGATAGGGCATATTTTCGATAGGGAACATGAATCCGCTAAATAGCAAAGCCGGCAGAAGCATTCCCAAAAGAGAAATCAGCATGGCTACTTGTTGTGAATTGGTCTTGATGGAAATAAAAATACCCAATGAAAGACAGGTGAGAATGAACAATGTACTCTCTGCAAATAAGAGGGCGAGACTTCCATTGACAGGCAGATCGAGCAAGAAAATACTGAGAAGCAAAATAAAGGCGATGTCAATAAGCGATAAAATGAGATAAGGGATGGCCTTTGAAAGAATTACGTATGCAGGACGAAAGGGAGAGGCAAGCAATACTTCCATCGTTCCGTTTTCTTTTTCCTTTACAATTGAAATCGCAGTCATCATTACACACACTAACATTAGTACCAGTGCTATTACTCCCGGAACAAAATTGGGTGCTCCTTTTAATTGCGGGTTGTAGAGCATACGCACTTCGGGAATAATAGTGAATGGAACAGATGTAATAGCATTCTGTTC
>JADLBA010000263.1 GCA_020848015.1 Crocinitomicaceae bacterium
CATCTAATTCATCTTTTATTATTTTCATTTTTTTTTTTTTTTCTTTACCAACCAATCATGTTAATCTTTTAATCCTACAAATCCTGATTCTGACTTTTATTAGGATTTGCGTGATTCAGATTATATTTTGGATTGAAAATTTTCTTGAATTGAAGGCTTGTTGAACCAAAATTGATAAGTAATCCAATTTGTTTATCATAAGCAACTACATAATTTTTAGCTTGAGCTAAATGTACATCTTCCAAATTGATGATAGCCTTTAATTCAACCACAATGTCACTTTCAACAATAAAATCTGCTCTTCGAGTGCCAACGTGAATCCCGTCATAAAAAATTTCTTTTTCAATTTCTCTTCCAAAACTCAAACCGGCTCTTTCTAATTCAATAGCCAAACAACGTTGATAAATAACTTCTTGAAAGCCATTGCCAAGGGTGTTGTGCACCTTCATAGCACAGCCGTTTATCTTATATGTTATGTCATCATATTTATTCATCTCTTTTATTTCTTAATCTTATCTAACTAATCTTGTTTATCCTTTAATCTTGAAAATTCTGATTCCGACAGTTTTAAAAAATGCACCAAGGGAAAATCCTTTACTGGTTCATCAATAGCGTTGGCTTCGCCTTCGTCATTAAAGAAAGAAAATTGATGTGTTTTCTGCACCAAAAATTTAAACATATAATCTCTTCGTTTCAGCATTGTGCCGTTTACGGCACTCCACTCACTAAAAATAATCGGTTGCTTTGTTTGTGGATTGGTAAAGTCCAAAGCATCGCCCCACAAAATATTTCTGTGTAAAAGAAAGTCCACGCTACGCAACACTTCGGATTTGCATTTGTCGGCAAACAAAGCGTTGTAGCGTTCTTTAAAAATGTTGAACAACCGCTTGCGGCATTCTTCTGCATTGTCTTCCAAAATGTCCACACCATAAATATTGCACACGGCAAGCACAGCGTAGCGTTCCCACTCAATTTGGGTGTGAGCATATTTGTGCTCTACAACGTTTAGTTTTCTGTTCAGCACTTCCGCAAGGAAATTACCGTTACCGCAAGCAGGTTCAAGGAAACGGCTGTCAATGCGTTCGGTTTCGTGTTTCACAAGGTCAAGCATAGCGTTTACTTCACGTTGGTTTGTAAAAACTTCTCCGTGGTCGGCTACACGTTGCTTTGATTTAACTTGTTTGTCTTGTTTTATTTCTTCGTTCAATTCTATCACTTAATTAATGCTTGTCAAAGTTAAAATTTAATGCCGTTGTTCAGTCCGCTTTTGTCTAAAAGTCCATTCGTCCAGTTATCATGGTGGTGGGTGGGCTTGGACGAGACACAAGAAATTCCTTATGGAATTATTTTCTCCAGTTTCGTGGAAAAAGAATGTGATATTGAGAAGGCTTGAGGTGTTCGATTTTTCAAACAAAACAATAGCTTCTGGCATGACACAAAGATGAGATGAAACGCAGTCAGACGGTCTGAAAATCAAGTGACCGCGCTACTCCGGCCACGAAAGCAGATAAGTAACTACTGCTGATAGACCACCACATCAGTAGGGAGGGCAAATACCAGTTTATTGCCGGATAAAAGAAACTGTATTCTCTATTGCTTCACGAACCGGCTGAAATACGATGCCGGTAGCCTTTTTTAGCTTTTCAGAGTCATAGAAAAAACGTATGGAGGAGTTGCTTACTGTTTCTTTTGTAATCAATGCCTTTTCACCTGTAAATAATTCTTTGATTGCATCTGCCCAGCGGGCAATATGCAACAGCAACTGCGATGCCTCTCTCTGAGGCGGAGGAATTCCTAAGGATTCTGATGCCACTTCAAAAAATTCTCTCATTGAAAGATTTTCGGAAACAGCAATAAAACGCTCGTTTGTATTTCGTAATCCGGCAAGATCTACCATTGATTTTGCAACATCTACAGCAGATATATAACCTGTTCCGCCGGACGTATAAGCAGGCAATCCTTTTCTGATTTTTTGGAAAATACTGGTGCTACTTCTTGTTTCTATACCGGGCCCCACAATAAACCCCGGGTTGATGATCACCGCATTCAACCCCTCTTGTATTCCCCGCCAAACCTCCATTTCGGAAAGATGCTTGGTGGTGCCGTAGTGTGTATTGAACGACGACTTTACCCACGGTGAATTTTCATCGAGGGTAACTCCCGGAGTTTCGCGCCCGATAGCTGCAATAGAAGAAACATGACAGAACCTCTCAACACCCAATTCCATAGCCATATTAACCATATTGGCCGTTCCCTCCACATTGACCTTGTACATGGTTTGTCTGTCCTTCCGGTGATAAGAAACCACCGCGGCAGAATGATACACGGTATGACAATCCGACATCGCTTCACTGAGTGAAGAAATATCAAGAACATCTCCTGCAGCCCACTGAATTTTCGCATACAATGATGAGTGACCGTAAAACGTAAATACACGCTGTACTGTATCCAGATCGCTATCACTTCTATGTAAAGCCCTTACACATTCACCACGGCGGAGCAATTCTATCAACACATGCGTTCCCAGCAATCCCGTAGCTCCTGTAACCAGATTCATGGTGCCAAATTAATCCAGAATGGGTATCTGAAATCTGATATCGCCCTCTTTCTTTTTCTAATATCTCATGGTGACTGAGTATTCTCCTAAATTCTCACATTCTCATCATCCGATTCAACGACTAATTTGTTTGTATTGCCCCATGCACAGACCCAATCATCAGAGAAAAAACAAAGACCCCTTTTTACCATTTAAAACCTTATGAATGATAATTTTACAAGTTGAAAAAAATGTCTGGACAGCCTTTTATGAATATTCGTTATATATTATGCAAAGGCACAGGCAGCCGCAGTGAATTGGATTCTATCGAATGCACCTACTGGATTTTTTTCTTAAGTATTTAGAAGACATGTAAAAGATTGAGAGAGTGAAAAGCGGTTTTCTTTTTCTAAATTAATAAATTGAAAATTGTGACTGCCAGTGGCTTGTTAGAACGACGAACCCTCCCCGCTGCCAACCTGACCGGCGACATCAACAACCGTGTTGTGATTTGTAAAGATATTGAACAATCCTGCTATTACGAAGGTTACAAAAGAGGCGATGAAGATCATCTAATCCAGGGAATTGTCAATGATTTTAAGCTTCCCAGATTCCCTGATAGGTTGATTGAAAAAAATAATCCACCAATAGGAACGATATTGTCAGAAGGATATTAACTCTGAACGTCATGTTTTTTTATAACGCACTAAATGCACACCCTCCGGGTGAAACCATGAAGCCCCTTAGGAATCTTTATTTTAAAGGCTCTGGGGGTTATTATTAACACTGTTGCGACTTTTGGGAAATATATAAAAAAATCCCGGTGCTTTAAAAAAATCCCGGGACTTTTTAATTATTATTTTCCGCAATGAACTATCGAACGCATCTGGCACTGTATGAAGTAGAATACATATTATCAATTCCAATATCTGAATTGGAAAAATTTACGTATAACCGGCCATAGTTGTTATTACCAAAGTCGTTGATTACATAGAAATACTTGTTTTCCGTCGGATTGGGGATAGCAGCGTAGAGTACATCATCGGACAGAAGATATAAAACCTCCATATATGTCGGCATCCTCCAATCACTATAGCCGCTTTCTACTAAATTTCTGCAGTAATTAATACAACCAAGAAGACTGAGGGTTGATGATGATGCGGCACTGAGCATCGTCGGCGCACTTCCGTTTCCAATTGTAAACATTCCCGAACCACCGGTGGCAGCCACTGCGGCATCCACATAGTCTTTGCTGGCTGCATGAGACCCCGCCACCGGCAATTCGAGATTGCTGATGTAACGGTCGCCATCGGCTCCCGTCATCTGAATAGATTTATCCACCTCCACCTGAGCAGCCATTGGCAATGAAATAATCACAAAAAGTGACACAAGAAAAAAAGAAAGATTGTTTTTCATAGCATTGATTTTTTATTGGTTAATAATAGAAGAACAGCAATACCCATCCCTTCTCAGGATATTAAACAGCATAGAATAGTAAGATCAAAGATAGGAATTTGCACTATAAAAATACTTAGTAACTCGTCGGCTTGGATTTTTTATTATTCATACACATCTATTTTGCAGAGACCATAACAAAAGGTACTTTTGAGGCGTAATTCTTTTCCAATGGCAACCTCCCTTGAAGAACTGAAAAAGATAGCGACACAGGTACGCCGTGACATTGTCAGGATGGTGCATGCTGTCAAAAGCGGCCACCCAGGAGCCAGCCTCGGATGTACTGAGTATTTTGTCGCACAATATTTTCACCATCTCAGAATCAATCTGTCAGCATGGAATATGGACGGGAGAGATGAAGATATTTTTTTTCTGAGCAATGGTCATATCAGTCCGGTGTGGTACAGCGTACTCGCACGTACCGGGCATTTCCCTTTGAAAGAACTCAGCACATTTCGTCGAATTGACAGCCGATTGCAGGGACATCCCACTACGCACGACGGACTGCCAGGTGTGCGAATGTCGAGCGGTTCGCTCGGTCAGGGTCTTTCAGTAGCATTGGGTGCAGCGCAGGCGAAAAAACTGAACGGTGATAAAATGCTAGTCTATAGCCTCCATGGTGATGGCGAACTGCAGGAAGGACAAATATGGGAAGCAGCGATGTATGCAGCGCATCACAAGATTGACAATATCATCAGTACGGTTGACGTAAACGGTCAGCAGATTGATGGCCCCACTGAAAAAGTGATGAGCCTGGGAAACCTGCGGGCAAAATGGGAAGCATTCGGCTGGACAGTCATGGAAATGAATGGCAATGCGATGGAAGAGGTCGTTCTGCGCCTTGAAACTGCAAGATCAATTACCGGAAAAGGAAAACCGGTAATGATACTGATGACTACCTCCATGGGAAAAGGAGTGGACTATATGGAAGGTACGCACAAGTGGCACGGGGTTGCCCCCAACGATGAAGAACTTGCAAAAGCTCTTGCACAATTACCGGAGACCATTGGTGATTACTGATCTCCTGCTGTCAAACATAAAAAGATAATTATGCTCGATTTTAATATTACTGACAAAAAAGATACACGCTCTGGATTCGGTGAGGGACTGGCAGAACTGGGGCGATCAAATCCAAAAGTAGTAGCTCTTTGTGCTGACCTGATCGGCTCATTGAAAATGGATGCGTTTAAAATGGAATTCCCTGACCGGTTTTTTCAGGTCGGTATTGCAGAAGCCAATATGATGGGAATTGCCGCAGGTCTTACCATTGGCGGTTATATTCCATTTACCGGAACTTTCGCCAATTTCTCTACCGGCCGTGTGTATGACCAGATACGCCAAAGCATTGCCTATAGCGGAAAGAATGTAAAGATATGCGCATCTCATGCAGGACTTACATTGGGAGAAGACGGGGCAACGCATCAGATTCTGGAAGATATTGGAATGATGAATATGCTTCCGGGAATGACAGTGATCAACCCCTGCGATTTTAATCAGACCAAGGCTGCTACAATAGCTATCGCTGATTATCAAGGGCCGGTTTACCTTCGCTTCGGAAGGCCCAAGGTTCCCAATTTTACGTCACCCGAACAATCGTTCGATATTGGCAGGGCATGGCAGATACACAATGGAAACCACGTAACAATTATCGCCACAGGCCACCTTGTCTGGAAATCAGTAGAAGCTGCGATACAATTAGAAGCCGAAGGCATTTCGGTGGATCTGCTGAACATCCACACGATAAAACCGTTAGATGTTGATGCCATTGTGCGCAGCGCACAAAAAACAGGAGCCGTGGTTACTGCTGAAGAACACCAGATAAACGGGGGATTGGGAAGCGTAGTTGCACAAACTCTTGCTCTTCATGCTCCCACTCCTGTTCGCTTTGTTGGTGTGAAAGACAGCTTTGGCGAAAGTGGTACTCCCGATCAACTGATGAAAAAATACGGGTTGGAGGCCAGCGTCATTTTCAGCGCGGTAAAAGAGGTACTCAGGCAAAAAGTTCAGGCATGACCTGTCGGCACTTGCCGGGACAATAGGGCTGAGCGAAAATTATTTTCTTCTTCCTTCGAGGATTTTAAGAAATGATCGGCTTCGGATTTCCTCTATGGTAAGTCCGGTAGCTAATGCTTCCGCTTCACTGATTGCTCCGCAGTTCAATCCGCGGAGAAAATAATTCAGCAATCCCTGTCCTGTGGCGGCATCATCAAATACATCACCGGTGAGGGTGGCGCGAGCCGCTTTTTCAACGAATGCCTTCAGGCGCTTTGCCGCATCTTCATAGCTTTCGAGAAAAAAAGAATAGATGGCAGCATAACGCATCGGAAATTGTGCAGGGTTCAGATCCCATCCCTGATAAAGTCCTTTCCACAGCGAGTAGCGTGTGTGATCGTAGGCTTTTTTCCAACTGCGGTGAACCACACGTCTATTCTCTGCAATTTGTTCAGGGGTGAGGTTATCGCCGCGGTGAGGACCAATCGGCATCACATTGGTAGCGCCATCGGATAGCCAAATACCGGTAGCGCCCAACGCCACTTTCATAAAGTGGTGGGCAAAATCGCAAACGGCATGTCCCATGTCTTGGTAGCGGGCCGTGATATTGCAAGAAGCAGTATAATCATACGTGCCGAATGCAGTGGCGATCATTCTTCCTTTGCTCGCCAGTACAAATGACCGAAGTGGGTTGGTTCCGTCTTTATTGATCACCGCCTGTGTGGTTTCCACCATCATTTCCATTTTGAGTGCACCAGATGCAATCGCAGTTTTAGACTCAAGAACTTCAAAAATTTTTACCAATGCTGCTACTTGTTCCGGTATAGTAACCTTGGGCAGCATCACGACAAAATTCGCCGGCAGCTTTCCTCCGGCTTGTTCTGAAAGTGTGGTTAAAAAAATATCTAAGGTTCGCACCCCTCTTTCTTTGAGGTCTTCTGTAAATGGTTTGATGCGAATACCGATGAAGGGAGGAAGTGAGTTTGCTTTCATTCCCTTCGCCACTTCAATTGCTGCGCGCTCTGCAGTAGCATCCTCCTCGTCCCACGACCGGTTTCCAAAACCATCTTCGAAGTCAATGCGAAAATCTTCCATCGCCTCCGTAGTGAGTTTTTGAATCACTTTGTTATAAGTCGTATAAGCCAACCAAGCAGAATGCTTTTTTCGCTCCTCTTCGGTGCTTTCATCGAGCTTTTTTGTGAGCGCAGCAATTCCCGCTTCATCAGCAGGTAACTCATTGTGTCCGGGAAGTTCAATGGCCTTCGCAAGTTCAACAAAATTGGGCGCATTGTGCAACAATGTATTCAGAGCTGCCCTTCCCATTTTTTCTGCGCTTTCGGCAGTAAAAAGATCCGCTCCTCCGTAAACCGTGTGAACCGGCTGGCGATCAGGGCGATCACCGGGATATACTTTTTGAAATGCCTTGTTGGCAGTTCCCAACTCTTCCAGTATCTGAGATTTGTCGGTAACAGGGATGGAAAGTTTCATTGTCAATGTACTCATGATTGATGGATAAAATAAATGAATCAGCTTCCACGATAGGTGGAATAACCAAACGGGTTTAAAAGTAATGGAACATGGTAATGCTCCGTATCATGTATTTCAAAAACAACAGGAATGTAAGGATAAAAACCTCTGGTATTCCTCGCTGCAAAATATTCTCCGGTCTGAAAGTACATCCGGTAAATTCCCGGTTTCAGCACCATATCAGCCGGAACAAGTCCTTGTACCCGTCCGTCATCATTCGTTACGCCAGACACAATATCTTCCCATAGGTCTGCTCCTGCCGGCCGTTGCAGCCGGATGGTAATACCCTTGGCCGGTTGGCCGGAGGAGGTATCCAAAACGTGGGTAGTGATTTGACTCATGCTAATAATTTTTCCAGTCGAATAATGGTTATTTTTTCCTGTTCCTTCGCAGCAATTTTTAATTCAACCGAACGTTCATTCGTCAACCTCTCTTCGAGGAGAACAAGCATTTCCTCTGCTGATTTTCCGGTAGCACAGACAATGAAGATAAAACCAAATTTTTCTTCATATACTTTATTTCCGTCAGCCAGTCGTTGAATGACTTCCATTGAAGCGTTGTTCATTCCTCCCTGTTCATTCCCTGCCCACTCTTTTGTATGTGAGTACTTTTTGGAAAGGCTTTCGACGTCACCGATTTTTGGATGGCCGGTAAAAGCTTCAAGCCAGTCGCCTTCACCGCATCCTGCCCATATTTCAGAAGCCTTTGTGAGCATATCTTCGGCGCTTTGAAAAGGCCGTGCTGCAACCATTTCATTTGTCCACACAGACGATACACAGCATTTATTTAACGCCTGTTTTGCAGCATCAACTGAGAGTGAATTTATTTCTTCTATCGTCATTCTGTTAAGAGCGATCGTCTCCTATTTTAGTTTCTGCTCATTTCTATCATGCAATAGTTCCCCACAACCTCAATCTGCTCACACCTCCATCGGGAAATATACTCAGTCGAATATGTGTTACAGGCTCATGGGGCAAAATTTCCGTCGAATAGTTATGTTCCATATTTGCCGCAAGTTTTGATTGTGGAAGAATAGTTTTCCAGGCAGCATTTTCCAAATCATCTGAATCGGCATTGCATCCTTCTATCAGACAGCTATCCGGATAGTTTCCAATAAAGTGCGCGGTATCCACGTTGATCTTACTGATCTTTCCCTTGTGCGCTAAGTGTATGATCACCCAGTCGTGATTGTTCGGAGTTCTGTTCCTTTTGGTTTCCCACCCATCTCCCATATTCACTCCACGCTGTGGGAGGAGCAGGTTTTCCATGTGACTAAAGAACATATCGTTACACTTCACCGGCCGTGCTCCGTTCAGCGCAGAGGCAAGATCCAACACTTCGTCTTTTTTCACCAGCGACCAATCCTTCTTAACCTCTCCGTAAACGCGGAAGCGCGCCACTCCTCCGTCCGGGTAAATGTGCAGCTTAATATGCGTCCAAAGATGGGGGTTTTCAATTTCAAAAAAATGTTGGCTGCCGGGGTTGAGCGGTGATTTCGGAAGTATTTCAGTCCACGTAACATTCTGGTGATTGCCGTCTGTTACATAACAGGCTTCGATCGAACAGTGCGGAGGATGATTGCCGAGGAAGTGATTGGTGTCAACATCAAAGCCTCTGATGATCCCGGTAGCAGCCAGTTTCACAATCGCCCAGTCGTGTCCGGGAACTCTTTTTCTCCTGGATTCCCATCCGTCCATCCATTTACCGCGTTCGGTAAATTTATCGGCAATAAAAATTCCTCTACCAGGTTTGATCAGATTTTCTGCTTCTGCAAAAAATTCATCGGTGCATTCTACCACCTTTCCACCCAGACGTTCTGAAGCGAGATCGGTCAGTTTGGTAAAAGCAGGTGCTGTTTCTGTTGTTGTCATTTCTAAGTACAATTAATAATTACATCTATATCTTTTAAAAGCGAAATTACCTGATTCCCCGTGGTTCCCAACCGAACAATCATTCGATATCGCTATTACTTTTTTTTCAATGGGGGGATAAAATTATTTTTCCTTTTGATAAATCAACAAATTCTCCTTCATCAAAAACGAGGTGGCCATTAACATAAGTGCTTACTACTCTTCCGGCGAGTTCCATTCCGAGGTAGGGAGTTACTTTGTGCCTGTGTTGTATATTTTTCTTTTCAACCATAAATATTTCTTCGGGGTTCCAGACGGTAATATCAGCATCGTATCCCGTGCTGATCCTGCCTTTCCTGTGATCCATTTTCAGGAAGGAAGCAATCGAACCACTCATCAGCCGCGCTGTATCCGCAATCGTGAATCCTTTGAGTTTTGCATTGGTCCAAAAAACAGGAAGGCTAAACTGAAGCCCCGCTATTCCTCCCCAGGCTTTTTTGAAATTGCCTGAATCGAGTTCTTTGATTTCCGGTGGAGCCGGCGAATGATCCGTTACGACAAAATCAATGTGCCCATCGCGCAGGGCAGACCACAGCTTGTCATTGTTTTCCTTTTCACGGATGGGAGGAGCGCATTTGAATGCCGTTGCGCCATCGGCAATTTCTTCCGCATTGAACACAAGATAGTGCGGACAGGTTTCCACTGTCAGTGGAAGCCCCTTTTTCCGCGCCGCCTTCAGTTGCTCAATTGAACCGGAAGAGGAAAGGTGAACGATGTGAGTGCGAATACCGAACTCTTCACACAACTTTATCATCAGCGCTATGGCATTGTCTTCCCATACACGGGGTCGCGATTTCAAGTAGGCACTATATTTTGTGGGGGAAGCCTCAAGAAGGTCAATACCAGAATGCAGAGTATTGAGTTCGCAGTGAACAAGTAATAACGCATTATTTTTTTTGAGAATAGGCATTGCCCTTCGCAGGTCTTCTTCAGAAACATTCGGAAATTCATCAATGCCCGAATGGGTGAGAAATGCTTTGATGCCCAGTACACCGGAATGCAGCAGTTCATCCAGAGAGTCAATGTTTTCGGGGATAATACCTCCCCAGAAAGCACAATTCACATGCAGGGCAGATTGTGCTGAATCGAGTTTTTGCTGAAATGATTTTTTATCTATTGAAACCGGGCTTGAATTGAGGGGCATATCCACCAGCAGGGTGATGCCACCGGCAGCAGCCGAACGGGTGGCGGTATCAAAACCCTCCCATTCTGTTCTTCCCGGCTCGTTGATATGTACGTGAGAATCTATCAATCCTGGCATTATAACATCCGTTCCATAATCACGGAATTCAAAACCATTCTTGCGAACTGCTCCCATTTCTACAGAGGTGATTTTTCCCTCAGAAA
>JADLBA010000264.1 GCA_020848015.1 Crocinitomicaceae bacterium
CTTCCGATCTAAGAAAGCTCGCGGCGCGTGTAATTGGATAGATTTTGTCTTTTCTGTTTTTCGCGACCTTTCTAAGGCTCGTCAGTGGGAGGCTGTATTCGTTTTTTCTTGTTTGGGTATTCCGATTTGCACTGATGCTTTTACCAGAATCACTACCATTCACTGCGTTTTTATAAATCATCGCAGCCTTCCGGCGAGGAGTTTTGCGGAAAGGTCGCGAGAAACATAAAGACGCAGAGCCGCCATCTATATTCGATCGCGAGCTAGTCCAGATCGGAGCGGGAGAGGGGAACCACACGGCCTGAACATATCAAAACCGGAGGTTTAACTCCCGATATTCTACAAAGAATTATGCAGGAATACTTTCAAGCACAGCAAAGTCTAGCTCAACAATTCTCCCGTTGTCAATGAATTGACAGCGATCGGCGAGATTTCGCATCAGGAAAACACCCCTGCCATGCGGTTTCTCAATGTTTTCGGGGGCTGTTGGATCGGGCAGACTATCGTAATCAAAGCCCGGCCCCTCATCTTCTACCCTAAAACGTAGATTTTTATCATCGGGAACCTCAAATTGTACGGTAACATTTTTCGACGTGTCGAGTTTATTCCCATGAACAATGGCATTGTTAACCGCCTCTGTCATAGAAATAAGTATTTCACCAAAATAATCCTCCTTGATCCGGTATTCGGCGCAGATATCTTCAACGAACTGCTCCACGAGGTGAATATTATCAATCACTGATGGAAACTGAATGGTTTTGAGGATCGAAGACATAGCGATAATCTTGATTTATGTACCCGGCGAATTATAATGACAGCCAAAAGTCAATAAAAATATATGAACTCCCAAAAGAAGAATTCCCGATAATAGGAAAGTTTTCAAAACCACCGCAGTGAAAACCCTATTACTGCCCTATCTTATTAAAGTAAGAATTTGCCTTTTCCTTGTAATAGGGTTTCAGATTGGGAGGGAGTGTTTTCAATAATTCGGTCTCCTGTTCCTTGCGTCTCATATACTCCTCGTATTTCATTGGGTTACTTGTCGGAAAATCATGCGCTTCATTGCTCTTGCGTTGATTTTCTTGTTCGCGCACCCGCTCGGCGTTTTCGGCCTTTAACAGCCGGATCATAATATCCTGCTGGCGACGAAGGCTTTCTTCAGAGATTTGATTATTGACAATGTCTTTTTGCAACTGCTCCATTTCCTTGGAGATTTGTTTCAGTTCATTGCCATTTCCGCTACCATCCTCATTGAGTTCGCCGGCTTTCTCCTCCATCATTTTTCGTATGGCCGCCTGCTGTGCTGCCATTTCGGCGAGTTGCTTGCTCATCTGGCTGTTCGCTCCTTTGTTTTCCCCCTTGTTCTGTCCTTTTTTCTTCATTTCTTCCAATTGTTTGGAAAGCGACTCCTGCATTTTTTTTATATCCCCGGCAGAAGGTTTTGGTTTTTTTCCATTACCCCCGGGTTTATTGCAATTGCCCTGACCGGGTTTATTGGAAGAGGCTTGGCTCTGCATTTGTTGCAACGCTTCATCAAGCATCAATGCGAGGTTGTTAAAACTAGTCATTACATACTGTTGGGAAGTAGTGATCTCCGGTGTCCGGCGATCGGGAATACTCCCCAGCGCCTTATCCATATTTTCATTGACAAGGTTGATCTCCCTGTTAACTGCTGCGGAAATTTCGGGCACTCGCTTACTCAGTGCAAAAAGCGAGTCTTCCACCATTCTGGCATCGTCTTTCAGTTTGCGCTGCACTTGCCCCAGCTTATTGTACTTGGGATCTTTCATGTCCACCTTTTTGAAATTGGCCATCAGCTCTTCCTGGTCGAAGCTGAGGGTGACGATATTTTCAAGGAGTGCGCGCAATGCCTCCATATCCTCCTGCTGTTGCTCCTCTTCACCTGATTGCATTGCCATTTGCATTTCAGCCGCCATATCCTTCATTTTTTGCGATGCGCTTTTCTGCGATTTGGATGCGCTGCTTTTCTTATTATTCTGAAGGTCTTCGGTGCTTTTTTTCATCTCCTCGCCAATCTCTTCCTTCTGCTGATCATTTTCAGGCATATCATTCGGATTTTCCATCTCCTCATTCATTTTCTCCAGTTCCTCCATTTCTTTTTTCACATCGTCAAACTTCTCGTTGAGTTTCTCCTGTTCCTTTTTGAGTTCCCCACTTTGCGAGTCTTTTTTCTCACTGTCCTCGCTAAGTTTTTCCTGTTCTTCCGCTAATTTCTCTATTTTTTCAATGGTCTTTTCCATCTTTTGCTTCCACTCCAACTGCTTGAACTGTTCGAGTGCCCTGTCGAGTTCTTTCTCTATATCTTCGTTGGTCAGGTTCATTTGCTCCAACTGCCGCTGTAATTCATCCTTATTGAGTTCATCCATCATCCGCTGCAATTCCTCCATCATCTTCTGCATTTCGGGAGTCATGATCTGCTCCATCAGTTGCTGCAACTGTTCCTGTTTTTGAAGAATGCTCTCGTTCTGCTGCCTGAATTCTCCTTGTTGCCGGTCTTTCTGCTGGTTCTTCTGTTGAATTTCCCGCACCTGTTTACTTAACTCTTCCTGCTTCTTCATCAACTCTTCCATTTTCTTTTTATCCTGCCACGACATTTGCTGTTTTTCGAGCAACTGGCGCTGCATATCTTCCATTTCTTTCTGCAGTTTTTTTGCATCCTTGATGCTCTCCTCTAATTTGTCTTTGATGTCGTCGTTTTTCTGGTCAATGGACTTATCTATCTCATCGAGGGATGGTGCGGCGTACTCGCGGATCTCCGAGCGGGTGCTTTTACTTCCGTGCACCCCGTCATTATCCCACACTTCAAAGAAGTAGGCAATTTTGTCTCCCGGTGAAATGCCCAGATTGTCAAGATTCCAGTCGAAAAAGAATTTATCCGCCGGAAATTCTTTGCTAACGGGCATTTCTATTGTATGCGGGGAATTATCCCTTTCTCCCTTACCGGTATTGATAAACTGATAGTTGAAGGTCAACCGGCGGAAACCATAATCGTCTTTAATTTCTCCTGTGAAATAGAGTTGTTTGAAAGAAGCGCTGTCGCGCTCTTCCTTTACAGCAATCATTGGAGCGAGATCCGGTATGACCTCAATACGGTAGCTTATACTGTCGGGGCTTACCATAAGGTTATTGGAGACATGAACAGAATACTCCGAATTGCCCATAGCTACTTGCGAAAGCGTAAAATGATTGCCTCCACCCTTGGGAGTAAGAGAACTATCGCCGTAGTGCACCACAATATTTTCAGTATTCCGGGTAAAAAATTGCCAGTTGATCTTCGTTCCTTCCGGAATAGTGAGGTCTCCGGTATTTTTTAGCGTTTCGGCAGTTCGTTTCAGATAAGCAGGGTAGCTGAGGTTCACCTCAAAATCAACGAGTGCGGGGGCAGGAAGAACTTTTAATTCATAGGAATCGGAGTGAAAACCACCGGCAAAAAACGCAAAGGGAGTATTCTTCTGAACATTTCTAAAAGTGTAGCTAAATTGAATAGGCGACTTTTTCTCTAACAGGAAATTTTGCCCGTTGAGATCGAGATAGACTTTATCGGGAATTTCTTCTCCCGACAGCGAAATATTTACAGTAAAATCAGTATTTTCAGGTGTTTGAAGCGGGTTGTTTTCAACGTGAATGGCAAACGGGGCAAGTTCGGCAATGAGTTGTCCATGCCGGATGAGCCGCTCGGTTGGTTTTGTAAGTACACTCGGTGCGGCAAAAAGAATGACGAGAATGGCAGCAATGGGAAGCACTGCATATTTAAGGTACTTTCTGTTTTGTTTCAGATCAATAGCCGATGTAAAGCTAACCGGTTTGAGCGAAGCAATGCGTTGCTGAATACTCGCTTCGAGCAGATTGTTTTCCGGTGATTGGGAAGATAATTCGTGCAGTTGCAATGTATTCAGCAGTTTGTCCTGCACTTCGGGAAAATGCCTGCCGATGATTGATGCCGCCTGAGAGTGGCTGATGATTTTACCCAGCCGGAACATGTGTGATAAGGGAATCAGGAAAAAGCGAATTACAATGGTAAGAGCCGCTGCAATGAAGCCCCAGAAAAGAAAGGTGCGCAAGGCGATATTGAATCGCCCAAAGTATTCTAACAGTACAACTATAAGGTAAGAACAGAGAACGAGCGCGACGGAATAGATAGCGCCGCGAATCATTTTATTCTTGTAATACTTGCGAATGAACTCATCCAGCTTATGGATGAGGCTCTCGTAATTGTTTGCCAGTTTAGTTTTCATCATTCGTTCACTGCTTGTCAGCACAACCTCTTACAGGAATAATACCGGTACGTTCAACGGGGAGCGCAAAAGCCATTTTCAAAAGTAGGCAATAAAGACATACATCGCGGGAAGCGCGGGAATTGGTTTTGAGAAATTTAACGTTGAATACCTGTATTGTCCGACAAAATAAAATAATGCTTCTAATTATCTCTTGAAATGCCTGATAATACGGCATAGTACTTTTTATTTTGAAAAGCAGGGGGCTATGCCGAACTGATCAGGTTTGGCAATGGAGATTTAATTTTTCGCTGTCTTTGGTAGGCATCACATCTGTCCAAAACGTTCTTGAATTAAGGTAAAAAAAATGGAGTTGATCCGGACGAATCCGGTATGTTTGAGTTATCTCACAAAAACAAACCAACTCCGGGATGAATATCACACTTTTCGCACAGATTTTCCAAAGAATTAGGAAGGATTCATTCAATAAAATTGTCGAGAACCA
>JADLBA010000265.1 GCA_020848015.1 Crocinitomicaceae bacterium
CCACTCTGCTCTTTATTGATAAAGCTCTTTGTCTTTCCGTTGGTTTCTTCCGGGAGAAAGGTGAATTCGTCGGAGCTTGCCTGCGCGGTAAGGTAGCGGAGATCACCGCCTCCCTTCAGACCTGAATAATCTAATTTCAGATCGGCAGTTACCCTTGCTTTCCCACCGTATGCAGGAAGCCCTGCATTTCCTGTACTTCTCTTGAAGCCTAAAGAATAGTCTTCCATCAGCACCAATGGTTCTTCGATGTCGGGAAAAATTCCACCGCTCACTAACGTGCCATTGAACTTCATGTCTTCTTTCGTAAAGTTGTCTAGAGAGTCAATGGTGAAGGGTTGAACCTGGTAATAGAATTTATCTCGTTTATAAACTCCTTTTTGAATGCGAGGATCATCCCAGAATACATAAGATGTTTTTGTACAGGTAAAGATGGGATATTGTGGATAGGCATAGCTGTGAAATCCTCCTTTATTGGTGGGAGAGTCGATCTTGATATTGCCGGCAATATCGCGGAGCACACTCTTTACCCTTGTTTTATTCACATTGCCGTACTGATCCTTGCCCAACTTATCATCCTCTACATAAATACGGCACGAATCCACTTTTAACAAGTCAAGACGAAATTCTTTGTAGTCAAATGCATATTCTGAACCGAGGAATTCAAAATTTCCGGCAAACACCCGACCGCCAAAAGTAAAGTCCCTGTTTTTCTTCAGTACTACTTCACCTCCACGCGGGAAAATATTTACCTTCTGAGAATCGCTGAGTTGGAAGGTCTCCACTCCTTTCAAAAGAAGATCATTATTCAGAAGACTGAGTTGCGCATTTTGTCCGGAAGGTACCTGACTGTTGAATTGTATCACATCATAATCTCTTTTTCCAATATTATTTTCAATAGCTCCATAAAGTTTTGGTCTTACTTTTATGAAATGCGTATATAGGTCATAGGTCAGATAACCTTTGTTGTTGAGGTCAATCAGTACCGTATTCCATTGCTCTTCGCTGGAGCGGGTAGCAATAGCGAGGTCTTTTGCATAGAACTCATTTGAGCCGGAAGATTCTGAATACTTTTTTATTTCATATAGCGGGTGAGAAAAACTGATCCCCATCATGGAGTCATAGCGTTTCTTTTTAAAGTATTCGTTCGATTCAAACGAGGCATCGTGCTGAGTGCTCCCCGTAAGTGATCCCATTTTTATAAGAGGATCATCAATTGTCCAGTACAACGCCTCAAAATACATATCCACGTTGTGATAGGAATTCTGAAATGGGGCTTTGGAGATACCTTCCTCGGATCTTAGCAGAACTAACTGCCGTGTTTTTTTGTCGAAAGAAAGATTGATGTCAGGGTGGGTTATACTGTCGTTTTCGAGATAGAAACTCACCGAAGTGTGCGGAGAGACAATGCGGTCTGGTTTAATATCAAACTCTAAGCTGCTGGCAATAAGAAATTTTTTTGATTCGCGGTAAAAAGTTAGAAGAGCGGGTTCATCATTTGTTCCAGAGCCGGCTAACTTAGTTCCCGCCATGGTAAATCCACCATCATAATCAACGTTCTTAACGATATTCTGAATATGCAGCCGTTTGTAATATGACTCGAAACGCGGGTACGTGGCATTTTCGGCATCTTTCGATGCGAGAATTTTTTCGGTCAATTGTCCAATCAGCGGTTTATCAAAGAACTCATTGTAAAAGGTTACGCTGTCAATCACATAAGTACTTCCTTTGATCCTTATTTCATAAGTCCCTATTTCGGCAAATGTTTTATTCGGATCAAACCCTGCACGTTGCCAGGTAATCCTTCCGCCTTTGCCAAACCAGCGTTCAAGGGTAGGGTAGTAGGCTCCCGATGTCTTATAGATTACTGAGCTGTCTCCCTTGCTGTATCCTTTGAGATCGAGTTCTGCAAATTCGATCCTCGGAAGGCTGTCATATACAAATTTGAATGCGGCATTGCTGCCGGCCCACTGCACTGCATCACTTCTGAAAAAAGTTTTATCTGTATAAAGCCCTGCGCTTGTTTCTAAAAATTCGGGGACATACTTTTTTACTTTTTTATCTGCCATCATCATTGCCAGCGTACTTTGCCACTGAAGAAAATCTGTCCCTGATTTACCTGAACCTGGAAAAGCGATCAGTGCTTTGATATAATTCTCAATGTCAGGAAATACCTTGTTCTTATTTTTCAGCATGAGATCCAACGTCTCGTAAATGATCTCCGTTTGTTGGGCGTTATAAAAGGGTTGATCTTTCCATATCGGGGCAAATTGTCTTTCAATAAAATCCTTGCCACTCCCTTTTTTCTGGTCATTGAACAGCGTGATTAACTCTTCTGTTGACTTCTCGGGGGTGCGTGTGAATTTATCAATCCGCTGCCCGAAAAAAGTCAGTGAACCCGCGAGAAGGATAAGAGTAAAAAACGATCTCTTTAGTTTCATCAAACCGTTGCGGCATTAATAACGCCAGAAATTTGGCGTAACAATGTTACACTTTCTGCAATAGCAGAAGAAGCACAGAAACTTAAATTTTCAAAACATTTGTTGACAACCGAAATAGCCGTTATTCGATCATTCCCGCAGCAACGGTATTATTTGAGTTTTCGTCTATCAGGATAAAAGAACCGGTGTAGCGGTTCTCTGTATAGCGGTCAAAAACTACACTATCGGCAGACTTTATTTTTACTTTACAAATGTCGTTTAACTGTGGCGGAGCTTCGTTAGGTATCTCTTCCATAGAATGAATATCAATGTTGCCGATGATGTTCTTAATACTCGCTTTTGTACGGAAGCTGTTTTGTTGAAGCAACAGTCGCTGTCCGGGCTTGAAGGGTAAATTGTCCATCCAGCAAATGATTGCTTCAATATCCTTATCAATGCGCTGTCCGGCTCCAACCGGCACAATAGAATCACCCCTGCTGAGATCAATGTCATCTTTCAGGTGCAAGACTACTGGTTGCGGAAACTCCGCGCTTTCGACCTCTTTGCCATTTACTTCAATAGCTGAAAGGGTTGTTCTGATGGCAGAGGGCATCAGCTCTACTTCCTGTCCTTTATGAAAAGAACCACCCAGTATCTTGCCGGCAAATCCGCGATAATCATGAAATTTGCTGGTTTGTGGACGTATCACATACTGAACCTGAAAGCGGCCAGGAGCGGGACTATTCTCTTCATGCAACGGAATCTGTTCGAGGTGTTCAAGTACTGACTGTCCCTTGTACCAAGGCATCTTTGTGGAACGGGTTACAACATTGTCACCGGCAAGCGCACTGACAGGAATAAATGTAATTTCTTTCTGCGTGGCTTTTTTCGCAAATACCAAATAATCGTCAGCGATCTTCCGGAATATCTTTTCGTCGTATCCTACAAGGTCCATTTTATTTACACAGACCATAATGTGTGGCATCGAAAGCAGCGATGAAATAATGCTGTGTCGTTTGGTCTGCTCGGTTATTCCGTTGCGTGCATCCACTAATATGATTGCCATATCGGCATTGGAGGCCCCGGTGAACATATTGCGTGTATATTGAATATGACCGGGAGTGTCGGCGATGATGAATTTTCTTTTTTCCGTAGAAAAATATTTATACGCAACATCAATAGTGATCCCCTGCTCCCTCTCTGCACGAAGCCCATCGGTGAGCAATGCGAGATCAATTTCTGCATTCAGGGCGGTAACCTTGCTTTGCCGGGTCAGTGTTTCAATAATATCGGTGGAAATGGATTTGCTGTCATAAAGCAGACGGCCAATCAGCGTACTCTTGCCATCGTCCACATTTCCTGCGGTAAAAAATTTCAGTAGTTCCATTTAAAAATATCCTCCCTTTTTTCGGTCTTCCATAGCAGCTTCGCTGATCCTGTCGTCCATTCGTGTCGCACCGCGTTCACTGATCTTTACTTCTTTCAGTTCTGCAATAATGTCTTCAACAGTATAAGCTTGACTTTCTACTGCGGCAGTACATGTCATATCGCCGACGGTTCTGTACCTTACTTGTTTCCGCAAAATAGTGTCCTCCTTTTCCAGATTGAGAAAAGAAGAATTTGCCATCAGTTGCCCGTTTTCAGTGGTAACACATTCGCGTTCGTGTGTAAAATATATATTCGGCAATCCGATCTCTTCTCGCAATATATAATTCCAAACATCGAGTTCAGTCCAGTTGCTGATAGGGAATACACGAACATTTTCTCCGCTGCTGATCTTTCCATTGTAATGATTCCACAATTCCGGCCGTTGCATTTTTGGATTCCATTGCCCGAATTCATCACGAACGGAAAAAATTCGCTCTTTGGCTCTCGCCTTTTCTTCATCCCTCCTGGCTCCACCTATACACGCATCGAATTTGAATTCCTCAATCGTGTCGAGCAATGTATATGTCTGTAGCATATTCCTGCTCGGGAATTTTCCTTTTGCATCCTGGAGTTTTCTATCTCTGATAGTGTCTTCTACTTTGCGCACGATAAGCCGTTCCCCTATGTGTTCAGTCAGCTTGTCCCTGAAGTCTAATGCTTCGGGGAAATTGTGTCCTGTATCAATATGAACTAACGGGAATGGGAATTTTCCAGGACGAAAAGCCTTGAGTGCAAGGTGTACGAGGCAAATACTGTCCTTCCCCCCGCTGAACAATAGGGCGGGGTTATCAAACTGACCGGCTACTTCGCGCATGATATAGATCGCTTCTGCTTCTAACTGGTCTAAATAATCAAAAGTCTTTTCCATTCTTTCAGTGATTTCCCGTGTGAAGACCGCACTCCTTCTCGTTTTTATTTTCCCACCACCACCTGCCCGCTCTGAAGTCCTCTCCGTCCTTGATGGCTCTTGTACAGGGGGCGCATCCGATGCTCACAAAACCTTTGTCGTGCAACGGATTATAGGGGATAAGATACTTCCGTATTTCATTTTTCACATCATCCAGCGACCAGTGCAACAGCGGGTGAACCTTGATGATAGCATTGACCTCATCCCATTCCGCAATCGCTAAGTCTTTGCGATTATCAGACTGTTCAGACCTCAATCCGGTGATCCAGACAGAAGAGCCGGCAATCGCCCGTTTAAGTGGCTCTACCTTGCGAATGCCACAACATTCCTTCCTGTTTTCTACCGACTCATAAAAGCTCATCGGCCCCTTTTCGTTCATCATTTTTTCTACTGCATTGAATTCGGGAAAAAAAACTTCGATACGGGTTTTGTAGCGTTGCAGGGTACTGCTGAGCACTGTATAGGTTTGTGGGAACAGTCTGCCGGTATCTAATGTAAAAATCCGGATAGGGAGTTTATTTTCTGCAATGTGATGGGTGATTACCTGGTCTTCCCAACCGAGACTGGTAGAAAAAACAACTTTGCCGGGAAACAGGGAAGACAACTTTCCCAGTACCTGCACTACGGGAAGATTTTCTAATTCATTTATTAATTCAGGGATCAATTGTTTCATTTGAAAAAAGGAAGGATCATCGTTCGCAAACTCAATAAAATGACAAAGATACCAACGATCATCAGACCCTGACGCGGCGGAATTTTAGTGCTCAAATAAATGGAAAGCGGAGCAGCGATCATTCCGCCGAGTATTAGTCCGAAAATAATTTGCCAATGGTTTATCCCAATTAAAAAAATAAATGTAATGGTGCTGATAATAGCGACAAAAAACTTGGTAATATGTGATGATCCAATGGCATACCGCAAATTCCTTCCACCGGCAATTAGCGTCCCGGTGACAATGGGACCCCAGCCGCCACCGCCAAGAGAATCCAAAAATCCTCCAAGAGCCGCTATTGGCCTGAAATCGGTGTATTTCCGATTCTTCTTTTGACGGTAATTCACCGCTTTCAGAATAATAAGAACACCGAGAAACATAGTGTAGAGCGCAACAAATGGGCGGATCACGGCAACATTTTCCTTGCTGAAATAGCTGATAGTTACCGAGCCCAAAATGGCTCCCGCAATACCCGGAATTAGCAGTGATCGAAATAGCTTTTTATTGATGTTTTTATATCTCATATATACCAATGATGAGGCACCGGTAGTAAAAATTTCCGAAGCGTGCATACTCGCACTGGCAACCGCAGGGGTGATGCCCGGTATCCCCAGACTGAGAAGGAAGGTTGTAACGCTCACCCCATACGCCATTCCAAGTGCGCCGTCAATCATTTGTGCGAGGATGCCGGCAAAAAAATAATAATGAAAGTTTTCATCGAGGCTCCCGGTGAAATTAACCCATAGTTCACGGCCATTAATGGTTGGTATCTGGCTTAAGATAAGGTGACCCGCGATCATTGAAGCGATGACGACGAAAGAGTAAATCATTACACGACGTATCCTTCGCTTTAATTTTCCTTCCACTTCTTTTTGCTGAGCTTCTCTGCGTTGAGCGTTGGGATCATAAGCCCCCGGTTTCTCCTGAGGAAGTCTCAGACTCTCCAATACTTCCGAAAGCTCACCGGGAAATTTTTTTTCAAATAATTCGCGGATGTTTTCCGCGAGCAGGGAAGCCTGTTCTCCCCGTTGAATCCCTACTTTCAACCTCCCTTGCCCTACTGTCAGTGCACGGTCAAAATTGCTGAGACCCCGGCTGCGCTCTATATATACCAAAAGATTTTTTTTTCGAGATTCATTGCTGATCAAGCGGTTCTGCTCTTCATCATCGAGCAGCGAAAAGACAATCTGGATTCCTTCGAGATGTTGCGGCTCAAAATGGCTGAGGATGATTTCAGCAGAAGAAAAAGAGCCGATGGTTGCCGGATGAAACAGTGGATCAACGATTCGTATCTGGCCATTTTCCGGTATAAACCCCAACAATTCCTCCCACTCATCGGAGGTGGTACCATGCCCTATTGCCAGCACCCGGAGATCACTGTGATCAAGGAAGATAGGAAGCGATGGATTGTCCTTATTATTTTTCGGGGTGGTCATTGGCAAAAGACAGTGGCAAATATAACCCCATTGCAGAAACCCATACGAAACCACCGTGAGGAAGCCACGTTTAGGCCAAAGTATATGGATATCAAAAATGAAAAGACCGCCTGTGGGGCGGCCTTTTCAAATCAGGTAATTTAGTCTGAAACTCTACACGATTCCGCTGTCTTTGAGCCAATCGCGCAATTTCATACGGTCAACCCCAATGAGGTGACGCATTGCCTTACGGAGTTCCTTTCTGAATAGCATGGCATCAAAAGTGACATTGCCAAGCACGGCTTTATAATACTCCAGCATACTGTTTAATGTTTAGGTTAGGTACACTTCTTAAAGTGTAAACCTCATGCTTCCCGATTATTCCAATGCACAAAACAAGTAACAACCGTATTCTTAAAGTATTCAGATATTGTTCAATTGTCCCTTTGATACGGGGACAATACACGCCAGGTTACAATGGGGAAGAAGATTTCTCACAATGGATTACACCTGA
>JADLBA010000266.1 GCA_020848015.1 Crocinitomicaceae bacterium
AGTATTGCCCCCCTGTGGATTTTTGCTCGTCCAGTGTAGACTATTTTCGTCCCAGTCTCAGATCGGCACTATTTTGCTAATATTTCTTTTTTGTGCTTCAATATTTTTGAAAAACTTCACCATTGAAAATGAAGAATAGCCCGCCAAAAAACGCGAATCCCGATACAATTTAAAAACTATTTCTTTCATAATATAATCCTGAGAAGAGCAGGGAAAAATTCATAAGTGGAAATGACAATTACCACCGGTACTCAAACATCATCAAAGTAGGATGCCGATCTTGGGCTTCATTGCTAATAATCATATCTCCATTGTCAAAAAACGTGATTCCTTCTGGCTTATTGAACACCAGTGGATCGAGTAGTTCAATTTTTTTAACTCTTCCATTCAGGTCAAATATAAAAAGTGCATGATCGGCAGCAGATAACACGTAGAGATCGGAAGTAAGAGGATGAATTCCGATGGCGGAAGGTTTGAATTTGATGGAAAGCTGGGGCAGATCATTTTTCTTTTTTGTCTTTTCGGGGAATGCAATATTTTCTTGCCTCGCAAACTCTCTTATCGCGGCAAGGTCAAAATTGATCGTCGGCTCATTGCCCAAGGTTTTCGAGGTGAGATCAAAAGAATAAACCGAGCGCCTGTCTTTGAACTCCGGCCCCTTCCCTGTTTTCCCTTTGCAAGCCACTAGTAGTCTCCCATTATTTTTATCATAGCACAATCCTTCATTATTGTGAGAGGGAATTCCTGTGGAATAGGAATGAATGCTATAGCTTTCCGAAGAATAATCAGTAATTTCAAAAAGCTCGCCATCGCTTCTGAGAATATAAATATCATCTCCGGCTCGCGCAATTCCTTCGTAATCACCATCAAAATTGAACGATACCTGCTTCACAATTTTTTCTTCACTCAGGTGGTAGATGAATAAGATACCATTCTCATCCTGAACGCAGGCCACCCGTTGTGAATCCAGCGCCACTAAACCTGAGATTTCACGCAATGTATCAGGGAGAAAAAAAATCTTCGCTGGTTTGGCAATCGAATATTCTGTCGTATTTTCTTTGTTTTTCAGTGCAGATGCAACACATCCTGCTATCAGCAGAGATACAAGTACTATGACTACAGTATATCTCACCGTTGAACTTGATTTATTCATGCAAAAATCTACTTTTATTCATTCATCTGGGGAAAGATAAAAAGAACAGTGATTAAATCAGTATTTCATTAGTAGTTAATACAGAGATTAGCCGGCAATGTCAAACATACCATCGTCACAACCGGTTGGTTAATGACTGCTCATTTTGGAGGTGACTGAATTTGTATTTGCGACTTTATCATAAAAAGTTCTGGGCAGGTTTGATGAAGTTTTTCTGAATGGTGCTTCGATTAAAAAAATTTTGCAAAGCATAACAAAAAAGGGGTTGAAAGAACCGGTGAAAGCAAATACATACAGCCACTTATATTTGCATTCCAATTCAATATTATATGTCAATGGATAAAAAGATCATTTTCTCGATGGTAGGTGTCAATAAATATACCCCGCAGGGAAAACACATTATTAAGGATATTTATCTGTCATTTTTTTATGGGGCCAAGATTGGCATTATTGGACTCAATGGGTCAGGAAAGACAACAGTAATGAAGATCATTGCCGGCTTGGATCAAAGCTACCAGGGCGATGTGGTGTGGAGTCCCGGCTACTCTGTCGGATACCTCCCACAGGAACCGCAACTCGACGACCATAAAACGGTGATCGAAATAGTGCGCGAAGGAGTGCAGCCGGTGATGGATGCGCTGAAAGAATATGAAGAGATCAATACAAAGTTCATGGATGAGGCTATCCTGAACGATCCTGACAAGATGCAGACCCTGATGGATCGTCAGGCAGCAGTACAGGACAAGATCGAAAGTCTCGGTGGATGGGAAATTGATACCAAGCTCTCAGTGGCAATGGATGCATTGCGATGCCCGCCGGAAGATGCCATTATCGGTAAACTTTCCGGTGGTGAGCGCCGCCGGGTAGCACTGTGCCGGCTGTTGCTGCAGCAACCGGATGTGTTATTGCTCGATGAGCCAACCAACCACCTCGATGCGGAGAGTGTAATGTGGCTCGAGCAACATTTGCAGCAATACCCCGGAACTGTGCTTGCGGTAACCCATGACCGCTACTTCCTCGACAATGTTGCCGGCTGGATTCTTGAACTCGACCGTGGCGAAGGCATTCCATGGGAAGGAAACTACACCGGATGGTTAGAGCAAAAAACCAAACGCCTCGCTGCGGAAGAAAAATCTGAGAGCAAGCGAAAAAAGATTCTCGAGCGAGAGCTCGAATGGGTACGCATGAATCCAAAAGGACGACATGCAAAAAATAAAGCACGTATCCAGAACTATGACAGGATGCTGGCTGAAGGAGAGCGTGAAAAAGAATCAAAACTTGAAATTCCTATCCCCAATGGGCCACGACTCGGCTCAGAAGTAATTGAATTTATCAATGTAAATAAAGGGTATGAAGATCGGCTGCTGATTGAAAACCTGAGTTTCCGCCTCCCACCGGCAGGTATCGTGGGGGTAATCGGACCCAACGGCGCGGGTAAAACAACCTTATTCCGCATGATCATGAACGAGGAAAATCCAGATTCCGGCTCGATCAAAATCGGTGATACTGTGAAGATCGGTTATG
>JADLBA010000267.1 GCA_020848015.1 Crocinitomicaceae bacterium
CAAATATTCGGCTGACGTTTTTCAAATGCCGTGCCTTCACAAGTCCCCAAACCGATGGCTGTCCCTTTTCATGGTTAAATCAATTCTGCTCAATTGAAGTCCACCGAGTGAAAGGGGAAAGTAGTTATACATTCAGGCTGTAGAGATTTTCGCGCTAATAGAAATATTTTGAAGCCGGTATTAAAACATCTTTTGACGTTTGATGAGATACTGCAAAAGCACTTGATTAAACCCGTTGTGAATATCCGCTTCGACAAAATCTATTCTGTATTGCCCACATCTTACTTTTAGATCAGACTTGAATTCAGTCATCCTTTTTACATAAACATTTCTCACATCTGCGGGGTTCACCTTGATTTCTTCTCCGCTCTCGAGGTCAGTAAATGTATAAGGACGGTTATCATAGTTGAATTCAATTTCGTGCTTTTTGTCAACGACATGAAAAAGTACCACCTCGTGTTTATTGTGCCGGAGATGTTGCAATGCAGAGAATAGCTCTTCCGATTTCGAACTGTTGTCGAACATATCACTGAAAATCACGACGAGCGACCGGCGATGAATACTTTCTGCAATTTCGTGTAATGTATCTGTCACCATTGTTTTGGCTCCTTCACTCTTTCCAACGTTTTCCAACAATTTTTCTAATTCAGAAAAAAGGTAGTTGATGTGCATTCCGCTGCTTCCTGCACGGGAGGAGAAATTGATTTTATCCGCAAACATGGTGAGCCCCACAGCATCCCGCTGGTGCTTCAGCAATTCTATCAAAGCAGCAGCGGCATAAATAGAAAATTTCAATTTGTTCAGTTCCTGCCCGTGTGCTTCGACCCCCGAGGGAAAATACATTGATGACGAGCAATCAACAATGATCTGGCAGCGCAAATTGGTTTCTTCTTCGTATCTCTTGACAAATAATTTTTCCGTCCGTGCCAACAATTTCCAGTCGAGATGGCGGGTACTTTCACCGCTGTTGTATTGGCGATGTTCAGCAAATTCTACGGAAAAACCATGAAATGGGCTTTTGTGCAATCCTGTAATAAATCCCTCGACTGCCTGCTTCGCTAATAGTTCCAGGCGGCTGAGTCCCTGCAGTTGCTTTCTGTCAATATTGATCGGCATACTGCAAAGATGATAGATTGCAATGCAGGAAAGAAAAAAAGTTCGTTAAACCTGTATTAAAAGGAAAAGTGGAGCGAAGCGTAAAATTGGTTCGGTCTCATAGATCGGCAACACGCCTGTTCTTATTCTTTTGGCGACTTGAAAAATAGATGGGCAATATACTAACTGACTATTACTATTCCCAAAGAGCCATTTTCTCCTGAGTTCTGGAGATGACTGCTACCACGTTTACTATGTGTGCATCATTTCTCCTGTATATTCGCCAGTCTGTGTTTTTTTTGGCACCATACGGCTATCAAAATTTGTGAAATTGCATCCGCTCACTTTCGTATCTCTGAGCTTAATCACCTCCCCTATCATCGCTCCAGAAAAGGTACGTATCTTGCATGTGTACAATAAACAGGTATCTCAATTTGAAAGAAAAAGATCTGTACAACAAACTGAGATCGTCAGTTGTAATTTCGCCCCTTAAAAGGAGATGGGCGGATAGAAGAAGACCCTGTAGGACGAGGTATAAACTAAAACCTGCTTCTATCCTGAAATTGAAAATATTTGGCTTACACCTGAAAAGGAATAACAATGAAGAAATTGCTCTTTTATCTATTACTGGCCACATTGGTGCCGCTTCTGTCAGCATGTTCGTCGTCGGCGCAGATAACTGCTCCAATAGAGAAAATCAACGGAAAGGAATTCTATATACACAAAGTTGAAAAGGGACAAACACTCTTCTCTTTAGCGAAAATGTATAAATGCGATGTGAATGATGTTCTTTCAGCCAACCCAGGGTCTGATGCAGGAATTAAAGAAGGACAAGTAATAAAAATCCCGATGGATAAATCCGGGGTTAAGTCTGCTATAAAAACTGATACCGGCGAGACAAGATTCCGCATCCATGAAGTTCAGAGAAAAGAAACCCTTTATTCAATTGCAAAACAATACGATCTGGATGTCAATGAAATTGTGGCGAATAACCCGGGAACTGAAAATGGATTAAATAAAGGTCAGCAATTAAAAATCCCCTATAAACAAAAGAAATCCGATGCCCCCGTTGTGATAGCAGTTTCTCAAAACGTAAAGCACATTATTCAGCCAGGCGAAACCCTTTTTTCTATTTCAAAACTTTACAATGTTCCGGTTGATGCAATTCTGCGAGCCAATGCAGGAATGAATGAATCGCTGAAAGCCGGGCAGGAGATATTTATTCCGACGGTGAGCGAATCAGAAAAGATAGTTGTGGAAGATCATCCCATTCCCGATCAGAAGGTTGCGATCTATGGCCCGCTGATGAAAGACTCCTACCGAATCGCCCTGATGCTCCCTTTTTTCTCTCAATATGCTGATACTTCCGTGTTATCGGAGCGGGAGATTCGACAGCGCGAGGTAGCGATAGATATTTATCGTGGTGCGATGATGGCAAAAGATTCATTGGAGCAGTCAGGTTTGAATGCCTCGCTATATATTTATGATGTGCAGGATGATAAGTCTGGAATGCTCTCTCTTCTCGGCAATCCCGATCTTAACAACAGCGACCTGATCATAGGTCCGCTTTTCAGAGAACCGTTTAGCGCTGTTGCCAGCTGGGGGCGAAAAAGTGGAGCGCATATAGTTTGCCCGGTTCCTATCAGCAACAGGGTACTCTTGTCTGCTAACAATGTCAGCAAGGCTTATCCGGGAGAGGCTACGCAGTGGGAATCGTTCGGAAATTTTGTAGCAAAACATTACCCGTCAGCCAATGTAATTACTGTAAATACATCGGATTTAGATGATATCAAATTACTAAATGCATTCAATCTTGCTTTTATTAAAATGCGCGGAGACAGCGCAAAGGAATTTAAAGCTATTAACGGGTCGGCCACCGGCATTTCAAAGTTGCTGGTGGAGGGAAAAACAAATGTGCTCATTGTACCGAGCAACGATCGTCTGCTCATTACTACACTGTTTAAAAACATCAGTGGAGATAATATCATTGTTTATGGGACAGAAGACTGGGAAAATTTGAGCCTCATAGAAACGGAGGCGCGAAATGAATTTCATCTGCACTATCCAAAAGTAATTTTTCTTGATTATTCGGATTCAGAAGATCAGGGATGGATCGAAGCGTACAGAAGAAAATTCAAGGCTGAACCAACGGATTTCTCCGTATTGGGATACGATATAATGCAATATTATGGCACAGGGTTGCGAAAATTTGGAAGGGATTTCCCGAATCACTTTTCAGAAATAGACCAGAAACAACTCGTAGGCTCATCGTTTGATTATTTTAAAACAGGCAATGAGAGTGGTTTTGAGAACCGCCACATATTTGTATTGGGAACGGATAATTTTGAACTGATCCCAGAGAAATGATGAGAGACAGGATAACCGGATTTTTAAAAAATCTTCAGGATGAAATTTGCACCGGTCTTGAAGCCGCTGATGGGAGTTCCCTTTTTTCTGAAGATAGCTGGTTGCATCCTTCGGGAGGTGGCGGAAGGAGCAGGGTAATCGCTGACGGGAGGATTTTCGATAAAGGCGGTGTGAATTTTTCTGCGGTTGAAGGTGATATGCCCGCCTATATATCAGAGCAAAGTAACACGGATGCAAAAAAATTTTTTGCTACCGGGGTTTCTATTGTTATTCATCCTAAAAGCCCGATGGTACCGATTATTCACATGAACGTTCGCTATTTTGAATCGGAGAACGGCAAATGTTGGTTTGGTGGCGGCATTGACCTCACTCCGATATATGTAGTTCCAGAACAATCTTCCTTGTTCCATCGCCAATTGAAAAAGATATGTGATAAGTTTTCTCCCACTTTTTATCCTGATTTTAAAAAAGCGGCTGACGAATATTTTTTTATTAGACACAGAAACGAGACCAGAGGTATTGGTGGAATTTTTTATGATTATCTGAAACCCTCTGCCGAATTTTCTACCGAAACACTTTTTACTTTCATGCAGGAAGTGGGCAATGCTTTTTTAAAGACCTATTTGCCGATTGTAGAAAAGAATAAAAATTTACCTTTTACTGAGGCAGAAAAACATTGGCAATTAATCCGCCGCGGCCGTTATGTAGAATATAACCTGGTCTATGATCGCGGAACACGTTTTGGTCTCGAAACCGGAGGCAGAACAGAGTCTATACTGATGAGCCTTCCGAGATACGCTTCATGGGAGTATCAGTACACTCCTGCTCCTGGTTCTATGGAAGAAGCCACAGTGTCCTTTTTAAAAAAGGAGATCGAATGGACAGAATTCAGGGATGAAAAAACAGAAAGCAGGTAATGATTTACCTGCTTTGATGAATATTTCTTTCTTAGATATTTTAAGATGAACTGCTCTTATCAGAAGGGTCTAATATTCGGTTTATAGTCCACCGACTGACTATTTTCTTCACCTTCTATCACTTCGTACTCAATATTGATGAAAGCATTTTTGAAAAGTAACTGTTCAGGGGAGTTCTTTTTTTCCAGTGTCAGATGAAGGATGAACTGTACAAAACCATTTGTGGCAATGGGATCAAATGAGAAGACAAGCCCTTTATCAGAAAGTCCATCAGACGAAAAATTCATTCCATATTGATCAATCTCGGTAAATTCATTTCTGCCATCAGCCGCAAGACCGTAATTTCCTAGATCCAACTTTAGATCAATCGTATTTCTCCCTTTACCAACAATGAGAGGACCCAGCACTACCGACTCCATTTCATCGGGCGAATCATCGAAAGTCATGGCAATGCTCAATGGGTCGGGTCTTATGTGCATTGTTTTACCACTGAGTTCAACGATTCTGATGGAGTTGTTGTTGCGGTCGCTGACGATGAGATCGCCGCCCGATTCGGCGAGATCAAAGGGAGACCGGAATGCTGCTTTGGCTCCCTGGTTGTCTATAAAACCATCCTGACCTCCTGAGACAGGAATGAGTTTTCCTTCTTCTATCTGAGCAACTTCGTTGCGGAAAGGAAGGGTGATATAAAACTTCCCCCCCTTCTCTGCAATTCCTCCTGCCCCATCTCTGAGGCTTGCCGGATGATAAAATTCTGAAACCTCGTTCTTTTTATCTATCTGCAGAATGCTTCCATCGCTCAGTACCACGTATATAAATTTGCTTCCGGCAGCAATATTTTTAGCATAAACTCTTGAACCGCCGATATAGCGTTCCTTCATCAACGATGTGCGCTTTTTGATTCTTGCCGTAGTAGGATCAAGTTCGAGCAACTCATTAGTAAAGCCGGAGAGTACCATGAGTTTTCCACTTTCAAAAATAAGATCGGTGGGCAGCCCGATTTCCATCCCGTCTTGTTTACCTGGGAGCGGTAGCCGGCCTGTGCCACCTACTGAAGAAACTATATCGGATTCAAATGACACCAGCCGGACACGATTGTTGTCCGTATCTGCCACAAAGAGGTCGCCGGTAGCGGAGCGATAGGCCAAGCCACCAGGGTTCATGAATTTTGCAAATTGTATAGATCCGTTTTCATACCCGCGAGTACCTCCTGCAAAACCAGTATAGTTCCCGTCTCTGTCAATGGCCAGTATCCTGCTGCGGGCATTTTCAGTGATAAAAAGTCTTGGGCCATCCATAGCAATGTAAGTAGGACATTCAATGATTGGGTCTGCCCATACAGAAGGACTCATTTGAGGGATAATCTGCCACGTTTCATATTTTCCCATTGAAGTAACATCCGCTGCACGCTTTTCCAATACGTTCAGCAGGCTATCCACTCCGCGCAGACCGGTAGTTTTTGCAAAGGCTTCATTTTTTCCATCATAGACTAATACCGTTGGATATTTTGGATGATCAACAGATTTAAAAGAAGTGAGGTCTTTAGCGATACCGATCGGGTGGTTCAGGTGATTTTCCCTTGCGAACTGAAAAAGTTCATTCCGTGAAAAAGGCATGGCAGTATCTCCAAGAATGATTGAAAGCAATTGAAACTGTGGGTTCCTTGTTGTAAATTCTTCGAGTTGGTTTGCGGCTGTTCTTCCTTCTAATGACAATGGATGCCAGATTTCAACGATGAGTATTTTCTTATTGAAGGTTTGCATAGAAAACTCAAAGTCTGCATTGAGCCAATATCCTTTTGAAGGAATTTCATCAGCTACACCTTTTTTACCCTGGGCTAGTAAATTGGAATATGAGAAAGAGAGGAGAAGAGAAAAGAAACTAACCGTTAAAGTACGAAGCATATTTTACAGGTATAGGGGTTAAAAAAATTAGGGAACCAAAAATGATTCCCTTTTTTTATATTGTGAAATCAAAGGATGATTATTTCACTTTTTCCACCACCGCTTTGAAGGCTTCCGGGTGGTTCATGGCCAGATCGGCGAGCACTTTGCGGTTCAATTCGAGTCCGCTCTTGTGCAGTTTGCCCATGAATTCTGAGTAGGAAAGCCCGTGCTCACGGGCACCTGCATTGATTCTGGCGATCCACAGCGAACGGAAATCGCGTTTGCGCAATTTGCGTCCAATGTAGGAATAGGTAAGAGCTTTTTCTACAGAGTTTTTGGCTACTGTCCACACGTTTTTGCGTGAACCGAAATAACCTTTGGCCATATTTAAGACTTTCTTTCTCCTGGCCCTGGAGGCTACTGCATTTTTACTGCGTGGCATTGTTGTGTTTTTTTTTGGGTTGAGGTGTCCTTTTTTTCTGGAACTTTTTTGACCTTTAACCGGGTTAAACTTACCGTGCTCTTTGCTGAACTATATCAGTTTGCGGGGACGAGCAACTGTGTCCTGATTGATTTTGAGTCCGACGGGCTCACAATGGCATCATGTCCAAGTG